>JAHJRE010000119.1 GCA_018831055.1 Bacteroidota bacterium | reverse complement strand
CAGTCCCCATGCCCCCAGATCACTCCCCAAACAGCCCCCTCACCTCCTCCTGCGTCAGGTCTTTCAATGGGTTGGTGGATGGAATGAACTTTTTATACAGGTTGCGCTTTTTTTCCTGGAGTTTGAGTATCTTTTCTTCAATGCTTCCCTGGGTGATAAATTTGTAGGCAATGACCGGCTTGTTTTGCCCGATGCGGTGGGCACGGTGTATGGCTTGCTGCTCGGAGGCGGGGTTCCACCAGGGGTCTAGTACCAGGACGTAGCCGGCTTCCGTTAGGTTCAACCCTACCCCGCCGGCTTTGAGGGATATCAGGAAGACCTGCCGTTCCGGATCCTTACGGAAGGTGTTGATAACTTCTTTCCTGTTACGTGTGCTCCCTGTGAGCAGGGCGAATTTTCTTCCGCTTTCTTCCAGCCAGCCGGCGACGATCATCAGGTGTTTGACAAAGGAGGAGAATACCAGCACCTTATGGTTCTCTTCCAGCAAGGTGTTAAGTGAGTGCCGTATCTCCTCCATCTTCCCGCTATCGCCATGATACTTAGGATCAACAAGTCGGGGATGGTTGGATATCTGCCGCATGCGTATCAATGCCCTCAGCACAGGAAGGGTGTTGTAATGGGTTTTCCCGGTTTCCATATTCTCCAGGATCTGCCGGCGTATGGTAGCCAGCTCGGTTTCATACACAATTCGGTGCTCTTCGGTCATGTCGCAATACAGTATCTTTTCGGTAAGCGGCGGCAGTTCGGGTTCAACTTCCTGCTTCCTGCGGCGGAGGATGAAAGGAGAAATGAGCTGACGGAGCTTGTCTCCTGCCTGTGCGCTTTGTTCCATGCGGTCAAGGAACTCCTCTTCGAAAAGTCTCCGGCTACCCAGCAACCCCGGATTCAGGAAGTTCATCTGCGACCAGAGGTCGTGCAGGGTATTCTCAACCGGTGTTCCCGTCAGCACCAGCCTGTGCCCCGACTGTAAGCGAAAGATGGCGCGCGACACCTTGGCATCGGGGTTTTTGATGGCCTGGCTCTCGTCCAGGATGATATAGTGAAAGGTATATTTTTCCAGGAAATCAATATCGTTTCGCACAGTTCCGTAGGTAGTCAAAATAACATCGAAGAGCGGGAAAGGCTCGCTTGTCTCAGGCCGCTGGCTTCCTGTGTGAATGAAAAAGGAAAGCCCCGGCGCGAACTTCTCCAGCTCATTCTTCCAGTTGTGAATTAGGGTTGCGGGCATGACAATAAGTGAGGCCTGTTTTTCCTGACTTCTGCGGCTGAGCAACAATGCTATTGCCTGAACGGTCTTGCCCAGCCCCATGTCATCCGCCAGGCATCCGCCGTAACCGTTGTGGTGCAGCCATTGCATCCAGCGCAATCCTTCTTCCTGGTAATGCCGGAGGACAGCCTGCAAGTCAGCCGGAATGTCTACAGTACCATATTCTTCCTGAATACCGATATTAACATCTATTCTCTTTCTTCCTGCATCGGGCAGGAGTCCCCTATGCCATCTTCTCACCCGCAGGCGGTTTTCATTGTCGGAGCCAAAGAGAAAGGCCTCACGGTATTCATGAAACCATTCTTCAGGAAGCAATACCAGCCTGTCGTCGGGTAGTTTATATGTTCTTATACCATTTAATATATGTTTCCTGAAACGGATGAAAGGGATTTCGAAGCCTTCCAGTCGAACGGTTCCATAAATGTCAAACCAGTCGGGACCGCTTTCCTCCCTCCACTCAAGTTCGAGCGGACCGGTATAAAATGCCGGAACGCCTTCCGGTATTGCAACACGGGCAGGAAAAGAGCTCAGCTTGTCGTGGTTATCAGAGGCCCATCGCACCAGGGGATAATAAATGGCTTCACCCTTTTCAAGCAGGGTTGGTAAACTCAATGTATTTTCGTTGATCCACTTAAGCCCAAGTTCTTCAAGCCTTGTGCGGCAATTTTCCTCCCAGGAAAAGTCACGGTGTATGCGGTAAAAGGAAACGCCTCCCTCCTCTTCTACCAGGTCAATGAACATCCGGAGAGTGTTTCCTGATAAAACCCTCTTACTGCCATACACAAACCATGCTGTGAAAACCGCATTGCCCTGCCAGTCGGTCTCCAGCGATAATTCCATGGCGGGAGCCGGATGCTGGTCGAGAATCTCAAAACCTTCGGCTTTTACATGCCCGGAACGGATATTTTTCAGGATGAATTTCTGAAAATACTTCTGTTCAGAGGATTTGGGGATCTCTAGGCTTTGCTTTTCCAGGAATGGCTTGAGTTTTATGCCGTCAAATCCTTCCGGAAAAGGATAAAGCCTGTTTCCTAGTTGCAGCCAGCATGGTGTATGAGAGATAATCGTTGCTCCTGCATTGAAAATGCCGAGTTTATTACCATCATGTTCTATTTCCAGGATGTAGGTGATCCCTTCCTCTTTTTTCCTGAAATTAAACCAGGGCGTAACTTCCCGGGAGTCAATACCAACCTGCATCTCTGCAAATAGCGAAACGGTGCTGCTTCCTGAATAAACCGGTATATCATGTTTACGGGCCAATAACAGCAACTGGTTGATCTTTTTATCCAGGAAGGGCCGGATAGTGTCCTGTAAAACCTTTTCATCAATTTCCCGCAGGAAATCGACAGCATTTTTGCTTCTGGAAAACCTTTTGGCAAGATGATTCTCGCTGATCTGTCCCGAAAGCTCCAATACCGCCGGCATCCATTCTGGCAGCTCATCCTGGAAATTTACTATGGTTTCCTCGCTCAATACGTTAACCGGAGTCAGGAAGACCGGATTGCTCCTTTCCACAATATACGGAATTACCATGTGGCCAAGCACCCGGTGACGTGTAAGAAGAAAAATAAAAGGTGTTTCCGGAGAAATCATCTTCGCTGCAAATCACTCTCAAAATAAAGGCAAAAATAAACTTTTACCAGGATGTAGTATAATCGTGACGGTAAATCCTGATCTTATCGCTTTTCCCTGTCTTTATTGATTTATAGAACAGGTAGCCATCAATGGTCCTGCCAGGATTGGATGCAGTAGAGATCTTTTCAGCCGGAAGTTCTTTGGGAATGACAAAGCGCAATTCATATTGCCCCTTGCCTTCATAAACTTCTTTCACGCTCACATCGGCCATTACCCCGAGGTCTTTCCATTCCAGGATGACCTGGGTTATGGCAACCGGACTGTCATACTTTGATTTCAGCGGGATCACGCAAACAGCGCCACTGACCTTTTCTCCATCCGCATTACCATCGATACGGAAATTTCCTGTGATGGAGATCTCCGCTTTTTCGCCGGCTACATCGAAATAAAACGATTTTTCCGGTTTCTGGCTGCTGAATGAATACACAACTTTAATATGATTTTCAGGATCCTCGTAACATTCGGCGTAATCATAAACAATCTCGCATACCAGCTCTCCCTGGGTTTTATTCAGGATACGGGCGCAGTTGGAGTTGACAACCGGTTTCCTGGCAAAAGTAATGGCTTTTGAACCTATTTTCAGGCTGTAGCGGACAATACCCAGCTCGCTGCCTGCATCGGCAATGTATACGGATGCAAGCAGGGATTTGCACTTTTCGATCCCCGTTAGACATTTGCTCTGCCTCTCATCAATGAAGATTTCAACAAGTTTTGATAAAATACTTTGTGATTCCTGGATCTCCTCTATGGAAGTGAAGGTTTCCAACTTATCGAGGGCATCCTGCATCTCTTCTGTCAGCATCCTGTCCTTTTCCTTGAAATCATTAACCAGATCATCGAGGTCGAATTGGCTGAAAGGATATTTTACGAAATACTCGTATTTGGTTTCTTTGGCTTTTTTATCGTAAAGCTTCTCCCAGTAAAACTCCTCTATCCGGGAGGCGGAGATACCCTGCAGATAATCCCTTTTTCCCGACTGGCTCTTTATCTCGTTGGTATAGCTTTGATAAAGCTCAGAAAATTTATTGGCAGATATTTCCTTGGTATAAAAGTCGGTGGATGACGAGATGTAATCCGCTACCGAAGTTACTATCTGATTCTTCACATCCAGCATGGCCTTATCCCTGGCCACATCAATACCGGGACCATTGCCGATCCCGATGATGTAGTTTTTTTCCAGTCCTCCTGTCCAGTCGGGCTTTTTCCCGCTACTTTCCGTTACTTTAAACTGGGCCTGGAGGGAAAAGGATGCAAGTATCAGGATGCAGGTAACAGGGATAATGATATTTCTCATGGCTTTCAGGATTAGTTGCCCAGGGGCAGGTTCTTAAATTTGAATGTATTCTTGAATATCCCGAACTTAATGAATTTCACCTCCTTCACCTTGGGGAACTGGCAGATCATTTCCGTGTTCACATCCGGGATGAGGGTAGCTTCCAGATTGTACTTATGTTGTTTTGAGCCAATGGTCATCAGCTCAATATTCACCTCTTCCCCCTTTTCATTGATCAGCATGGTGTAGTGGAGGTTATGGATCTCAAAATTGAAATCCTCCTCATTCTTGTTGATCAGCTCAAAATACAGGAAAGTCTTATCGCCTATTGTTTTTCCATTTTTATAACGCAGGAAAATATTATTTCCCAGTTCCACTGCTTGGTTGGAGGAATAAACGGGTTCCTGTTCATCGGTCTCGGCACCGGGTGAAACGGCAACATTTTGATCCGGCATGCTTTCCCCAATCTCTGCTGCCACGGCATTGGCTTTATCAAAGCATTCGCGGCTAACGGGCGGCACTGAATTTAACATGGCCAGGGCATCCTTGTAATTCCCCTGTGCAGCAAGGCTTCTGGCCCTGGAGATCACCAGGTCGCAATGAGTGTTGTAATACTCGATGATACCTTCTTTCCCTTTTTCCAGCATCACCTTAAATTTCCCGCTACGCACGTTGATCTGTTTAAAGGCTGCATTATAAGCGGCTGTTTCCGTCTTTCCCACGCCTTTCAGTGCTTCGGTAGTGCTGGCATACACATTGCCGGTATATTTATCAGCAAGGCTGAATACGACTTCAAGGTTGTAGGCACGCATCGGAGGTGTAGTGGCTGTTACTTCATCGCTTATGACCATCATTTCAGGGTACATGATGAACAGGGGTGCATCATCCATAGCGCTGAGGCCATTGAGACTAATGATCTGCCTCATTTTTCCGGTAAGTACGTCTTCCGAGCCTGCAGGCAGATTGGATTTTTCTGTCACCACTGGGGCAATGGCAATCCGGGAATAATCATCGCTTTCACCAAGGGTATTCTGAGCATAAACCTCTGAGTAAATTAATATTACAACGATTACCGGAAGGAAAACTAAAAGCTTTGTCTTCATGATTGTGTTTTTTAATTATTTTTCTCCCAGGATGAGCCAGGCTTCGCCCAGACCACGCTGGTAAAGTTTCGAATCTATGTTATAGGGGGCTCCGGATAGATATTTCGACAGGTTATTGGCAAACCGGCGGGTATCCATGGCTATTTCTCTTCCGTTGTATTCATACATCACTGGAATACGAACCTGTTCAAAACGCATCATGGTTTCGGTAGCATCTATGGTTGAAAACCGTCCGGAAACGGTATTATCGGCAAGCCAGTTCTCTATGTGGAAGCTTAGCATATCGGTAAGTCCGTCTACATCGTATTCCTGTTCCAGGTCAACATCGGCATTGTCCCAAACACGGATCACAAGAGTAACTTCCCTGCCATTGGCGAACATGTCATCAAAAAAGGTCATGAGTTGGGCGTTAAAGTTATCCATATGGCTCAGGACAGCCTCTTCGAGAAGCACATCCACTGTGGAAGCTGCGGATGGCTTACCGGCTCCGGCCGCTCCGGCAATCTGTTTGTTCGTGTATGCGTCCAAGCCTTTGAGAGTGAATGTGATATAGTTATTCGGGCCCTGACGCTTTTTAACAAAATCAAGATCCAGGATAATGTCGGCTTTGGCGGTCCTTTTAAGTATGTCGATGGGTGTTTCCATGACCGCGGCACCAGAACTTTTCGAAGAGAGCATGGATAATTCTGCGCTCTGCGAATCGATGCTTTTCAGTGTCTGTTCCAGGTCCTTCAACGGAAAGCCACGGTCGGACATGATAGTTCCCATTTTTATCATCACCAGCCGCAGGTCTTCATCCTGCTGTAAGGCTTTCTTGTAATCAGGAATGGTCTGGTCTACACCATTTGCATTAACAGTCAGGGTATACCCATGCTCCACACAGTAATTATCACTGGGTACAACCATAATAATGGGCTTCTTGGCCTGGGAAAACAGCAACAACGTTGCTAATACAAAGATTGAGGTTAGGAGGTGTTTTTTCATGAGAAGGAATATTTTATGGTTAGTTATGAGTTATGAGTTATGGGTTATGGGTTATGGGTTATGGGTTATGAGTGATGAGTGATAAGGTTTTGGTGAACTTATGTGACTTGTAACCTGCAACCAGCTCCCAGCCCCCAGTTCCCAGTCCCCAGCAACTTTCACCGGTTCAGAACCCTGCATCCATTTTCTTCGCTATTCCCTGTTCTTCAAGGTATTTACGAAGTGCATTGTAGTTAACTGAAGCGCTGAGACCTACTTTGTAACCTTTTTTCATTTTGATACGGTCGGAGCCTCCGGGGATGCCATCGGTGGTACTGTTGACGAAGCTCAGGTACATCCCTCCTGCCTTGAAGAATTCGTCGAAGAAATCCATATTCTTCTCATATCCGTCAACACCCAGGATGGCTGGGGTCTGGGCAGCGCCGTTGCCGGCGGGTATGCCTTTGAAAATAACAGCTGCAACGGCATTTTTCTTGGCTTCGAAGAGGGCATCATCGGGTTTTTTCCCATATCCCCATATTTTCAGAAGTTTGGTGCCATCCTGTCCAACTCCAAGACTTTGAACTTCATAATTATACTTACTGTCGTACATGGCTTTACGCTCTTTGCGGGACTGACCGGACATGAAAGCCGGTAAACCCAATGCCAAAAAAGTCAGGATAATGATCTTTTTCATATGCTATGCTGTTTTAAGTTTTAGAATTCGATTCTGATACCGGCCATAAAAGATAGTCCTTCCCTGTCGTGAAATTTATCCGTCCAGGTAAAGTCACGGGTAACACTTTCACTACCACTGACATCCCTTTTGGTGGTAACATCGCCAAAGGGGGCTGTGTAATTTACCTTCCCGATGAAAGACAGAAAATGTGTCACGCTGATCCCCAGCAAACCACCTGCTTTAATATAATTGGTGCGAATGGCCGAATATTCCTTGTTGCTGGTGGATTCCTGACCCCAGGCTGCATAGGGGATCAATTCAAATATCCTGGCAAAACGGATGCCCTTTCCAAGTCCAACGGAATAACGCAAGAAGGAATAATCATCCATCTTAGTTGTATCAATACTTTTATCCTCTATTTGTAAAAGGTTATACTCTCCTGTATCGAAACCACCATCTATCATCACATACAGCGAAGGAACACGTGTGAAGAATCCAGTCCTGATCCACAATCCGGCGGTTCCACCCCCAATATCCCCAATTTCATATCCTCCCACGAGGGAAATCCCGAAATCGTTGCGCTGCTGCATGAGCATACCTTGTCTGACAGTCCCGCCGTAAACCTGGTAGAACTTGCTTTCCCCGGACTTACCGGTAGCAACATTGCGGTTATCTGTGATCTTACCTGTCGCTCTGACAACAGCTTTGCGGTTTTCCCCGGCTGTGCCGGTTTTATCATCCCAAACAAACTCGTATACAAAATAACGCTGATCGGTTTTCAACCCTTCCTTTTTACCGATTTTTGCGCGGATGGGGTGGGTTCCTGAAACATCGGCCTTTACGCGGAATTCTTCCAGGTCTTTATCCACCGAGAACATAGCGTTATTATACATTTTTTCAACTACATCGTCAAAAAGTTGTGCAGAGGATTTAGGATGAGAAGTCAGCATCTTCAGTTCCATGGCAGTTGCCGACTGATCCATTTTGCTGTACACGTAATAAAAGTTGAAGTTGGTGGTGTCGAAGGAAGCTATTTTGCTCTTTTTTACTTCTTCAGGATCGTCATCGTATGGCCAGATCTCATAAAAACGCATTACTTCTTCATTGTCAAACTCAAGTTTATACAGGAAAAAGTCGTAGCTCGCATTCCATCCGTGTTTGTTTTCATCGTCGAAAGAGGCAAAGGTTTTAGGACACATAACCAGGAGATAGGTTTTGTTGATAAGATTTTGTCCGGCGTCTTTTAATAAGGCTTCTCCCCTTTTGGAGGCTTCAGACATAAGGACATCCTGGTCGGTGGCGTTATACATACCGCACTGGAAGACATAATCCAGATCGAACATGCCGTCACTTCCTCTCTTGAACCATTTAGCAACCATTTCACGGCCTATCCCTTTCTTTTTAAAATAATCCTGCAGGATAAGTTTCTTTTCCTCAATAGACTTGCTCTTGAAATCTGCGGGCATTTCTGCCTTCAGGCTGGAGAGGTTATGATTGAAATATTTATCGGAAAAATCAATTTTTTCCGCTGATTGTGCTGCATTGGAACTCAGGTT
This sequence comes from Bacteroidota bacterium, assembly GCA_018831055.1. Lineage (NCBI taxonomy): Bacteria > Pseudomonadati > Bacteroidota > Bacteroidota bacterium. The sequence continues at coordinate 3,883 of JAHJRE010000119.1, read as the reverse complement.
GTCGCCAGGACAGGTCGCTATGAAAAAAGTGAGTGAAGGCCTTGAATATTCGGCTGTAAGAGCTTGTGAGGGGTCCTGGGCAAACAGGGATACAGTGCTGAAAATCCCCAGTGTTAGCACCAGGGAAATGATGATTTGTTTGGGTGATAATAATGTTTTCATGGGTGCTGATCTATATTAATATCAAGATATTGATTTAATTAGAAGTATTGATTTCATAATGGTTCGCACCTATAAAAGTATAAAAAGAACGGGAATATCCTGAAAAAATCTTAATTTGTTTAAACACCTCTGGAAGTGAGAAGGTTATTAAGCATGATTGATAAGTATAATTATATTGTAACTCTCTGTTAACTGAATTTTATGGGTGGTCAATTGCTTTGTGCCGGATTATGGACTTTATCGTGCTGAGTTAGTTTTATTTCGCGCAGAGGCGCGGGGAGGAGAGTTTTTTTTCGCGCAAAGTCGCAGAGGCGCAAAGGCGCAGAGACGCGGGGAGGAGAGTTTTCTTTCGCGCAGAGGCGCAGAGAGAGGGATTTTCTTTCGCGCAGAGGCGCAGAGAGAGGGATTTTCTTTCGCGCAGAGGCGCGGGGAGGAGAGTTTTTTTTTCGCGCAAAGGCGCAGAGGTGCGGGGAGTTTTGGGCTAAATAATAAGGTGTTGTCCTTTTTATTTCATGAAGGCCTTTATGGTGATGTTTTCTTCCCCGTTTCTAAGATTGATCAGGTATAAGCCCGGGGTCAGGTTGAGATCATGAACCAGCAGGCCTTCTCCTGATAATCCGGATTTGTATATTCTACGACCGGTGAGGTCGGTGACTTCCAGGTTTGTTGTCCCGCCGGGATTCTGAATGTAAACCCGGTTTTCATAAACCCAGGCATGAATACGACCCGATGTCATTTCATCAACACCGACAGGGTTAATTCTCAGGATGAAACGGGTAGAGACATCACCATCTTCCGAAGAAAAATTATAACGTGGCTCCTGGCTTAGTTCCTGAATGGAACCCGTTTTGAGGTCGGTCAATACGACCTTACAGGCATCGAAGTTTTCTTCCAGGCGGATATAAAAATCCGAGGCATCATTTTTTACAAACCCAAAAGGCAGTTCGCTTATGGAAGATATGGCAGGAAACGTGCTGGTAGAAAGCATTTCCTCTCCTGCAACAGCATAAAACTGCGGGGCATAGCCCGGCAGGAAGCGTGAGTCGTAAAGGAAATCAAAGCCTGCAGTTGATTGTGGATCTATCTGAATAATACTTTCCTGGAATGAGCTTAAATCGGATTCGGCAGCCACAAGCCTGATCTTTGGATTCTCATTGCCGGATTTGTACCACTCCTGGGTGCTATGGGTACGTGAAGCGGACGGGATAGTAAGGCTGTTGACGGCATTGTTCACCTGTATCATGAAACCCTGGGCCATAGGGATGGTGCCGTTGGCATTGATATCGATATAGCTTTTCCCGCTTTCACTCCAAACCTTTGCTATTCCTGCTACATTGGTAAGTGACCAGTTTCCGTCGTTCCACTTCAGTGCGCTGGTGAATGGATTGCTGATCAGGTGCCAGCCTGAAACATCATACGTGAGGCCGGATAAACTGATGCCTGAAACATTCATGCTGCCGGTGAAGGCTTTGCCATCCTGAGTTTGTTCATAGGAGATAAGGTATCCTTGTCCGGGATTGAAGACAGATCCTCCGTTCCAGGCGCTAAAAGCGCCGTCTTTATAGTTCATCCAGTAATTTGTGGACTCATCCCAACCGTAAAAGTCGTAGCCATTGCCGGAGCCTTCCGTGGTAAAGGCGGATATCGCCTGAGATGCAACCGGAGCGCCTATCATGTGCCAGCCGGCATCCGTGCTGCCCCAGCCTCCGGTGACATATCTTTCCACCGTCCCGGAGATGGAAGCGGTGCTGTGAATAAGTGAACCTGTTCCTGTTGCATCGGATTCGATGACGATTCCACTGTTCCCGGTATAGTTTTTCAGGGTACCATTCACCGTAAGCTGCCCGGTTGGCGCTATGGTAACGCTGGCCCCGGAATAAACCGTAAGATCATCTATTTCCGCATGGTTTCCGGATATCACCGGGAAATTGCTTACACCGGTATAAGGTATCAGGACATTATCCCCTGGTGTGGGCAACTCACTGCCCGACCAGTTGCCGGTTGTAAACCAGTCGGTGCCGGTGGTTCCGGCCCAGGAGGCACCGGTGAAATCGGCTGTGATGGAAATATTATCAATGTCCCAATAATAGCCACTTGAAGCGGTATAATTCCATTTAAATCTTACTGATTGCTCACCGTCAACGGCCGAAATATGTTGACTAAAAGACGTTGGATTTGATAATGTGGAAGTCCATTGTTGTATTTGTGTCCAGGTAGACCCGTTATCAAGTGAGTAAGATAATGTAGCGCTTGAATTAACTAACTGTCTGAAATAGTGCGAAAAAGATAAAGTGACATTATCGAAATCCATAAAATCAAACATGGGGGATATCAGATCGGTGTTCATAGAATTAAGTCCACCTCCGTAAGCATTTGCATAATTGCCTGTAGACCCTGATAGACCACTCCAATGTGTTCCAAATTCCCAAACAAGCCCCCCTCCTTGATTATCTATGATTATCCAGCAGTCCGGGAGGTTTGTGGAAGCATTGAAATTCTCACTGAAAGGCATAGAAAAATCCCCACATAGCGTTGTAAATGAATCTTCATCTCCGTAAGAAGTTCCGGTACTGTTGGTTGCATAAGCACGCACATAATAGGTTGTATTGGCTGATAAACCGGTGATAGAGCTGCTGAAGCTTCCGGTTCCGCTTCCGTCGCTGGTCTTGCTATCGGAAATGGTCGGGTTTTGTGTTGTTGACCAACAAACACCGCGAGAGGTTACGGAAAAACCGCCATCGCTGACGATTGCTCCACCAGAAGTTGCGCTGGATGAAGTAATTCCCGAAACAGCGGTAGTACTCAGATCGGGCATACCGGTTGTGAAAGAATTCAGTGTACTGTTGGCCGTGCCGTCGTTGTTAGTGGCAATGAGGCGGTAAGTATAGGTTACTCCCGTGGTCAGACCGGTAAGGTTTTCAGAGACAGGGACATTGGATGACCCGGATCCGGCAGATTGTGAAGTGGTTGTGAGAGTGACACTCGTGCTGGTGTTTGTATACTCGAAGTAATAGGTTGTTGACAACCCACTGGGATTGATTTCCCCGCTTAATGTAACGCTTGTGGCGCCGACATTACTGTGTACGACCGAAGAAAGCTGCGGTGGTGTTCCGAAACCGAAGGAGGTAATTTTGGTTTTTCTTGAACCCGAACTGCCCGTATATTGCGTTGTAAACCAGAAAGTATTGTCATCGTCAGGATCTACCTGCATGAGTGCATAATCTCCCCAACGGTTATAAGAACTCTGGTAGGTTACTCCATCCTGGATATTTTCTTCCGTAATGTTCATCGCTCCGCTGGCTGCATTGTATTCATCGGCAGTTTGTCCTGTTATGCGTATACCGGGATAAATGCTCCCTGTAATGGAAAAGCCCAGTGCAATCTGATTGTTCCCGTTCAGCATGATACTTCCCATCCAGCGTGAATTACCATCAGAAGGCGCATAGGTTCCCTGCTGGCGTATGCTCCAGTCGGTCTCACCGTTGTTTTTTCTCAGTTCGTACCAGCGTATTCCGCCACGGGGAGTGTTGTCGACATCCACGGTGTGACAGGCAACGATGGTCTCGTAGGTGCCAAAATTGCGGTACTGGGGAATATTCATAATGACCTGGGGAACAGCATCCAGGCGCTGGGATGTGCCAGGTTGAATGATATCATTCCAGTTGCTTCCAAAATAGCTGTCGAAAGAAGCTACACTTATTTGCTGTACCCTGTCGAAGGT
>JAHJRE010000118.1 GCA_018831055.1 Bacteroidota bacterium | reverse complement strand
TGCAGGTTGCAGGTTGCAGGCTGCAGCCTGAAACTTGAAGCTTGTTACCTGAAGCTATTTTTTTTGACAATGAATTAACGTAGTGTTAATTTGGTTTTCTGAAAAACACTTGAATTTGTAACTCTATTATAATTATTTTTGTATAATGTATATTAATATGGTGAAGTAGGCCAGATCTTACTTAACACTTTTCTAAAAGCCTCTTAATGTCCGGACTGATCCTATTATTGGTATTCGGTTTTATTTTGCAGTTGCTGGCAATCCGCCTGTTTATTATTAACAGGAGGTTGAAACCTGTTTCCATTTTACATATCCCGTTGCCTGTTGCCTTTGGACTATTAACCTTACATTGGCTTTTAAACACTGTATTTCTGATTTCCGGCATTGCTGATCATTCATGGATTACCTTATCAATAGCCATAAACAGCATCCTTTTAGCATCCTGCTATATCCTGCTTATTCGCCCCCGTAAACCGGTACCTCTTCTCATACAGGATGATAAGGCAGTGGAAGTTTTTCCATCCGGAAAAGATATTCTAAAAAAAACAGACCTCACTTTCAGGCAAACCATTGAATACAGCAACGATGTATTTTGGATACTGGATAAGAATAACCGTTTCACCTATGTCAGTCCTTCTGTAGAAAAGATGCTGGGATATACCCGGGAAGAGATCATGGGTATGCAGATCAATGATTTGTTGCCGGAAGATACTTATCATTTTATCCTTAACCTTATCCAGAAAGCTCTGGAAAGCTTATCAAAGGGTTTGCAACCGGAAGGTAAACCGAGGGAGATACTGCAGATCAGGAAAGACGGGAAGGAGATCTGGACGGAAGTTATTGTGAATCCCCTTCAGGATGAAGAAGGAAAGCACAGCGGTTTTCTTGGAGTCAGCCGGGATATACACTCCCGTAAGATCCAGGAAATGAAGATGCAAAACAGTTTTCAGTTTGGGAACCTGGTCAGTCAGATCTCTCATAAGATCATCAGCGCACGAATAGAGGAAATCGACGGGGTAATTGAATATACTCTGGAACAGATAGGAAAGCAGGAAGATGTTGACCGTTGTTTTATTTCTTTATTTGACGATGAACTCAACGAGATCAGTGATACACACGAATGGGTGGCCAGCGGTTATGTTCCGCAGATCGATAAAAAGCAGAATATCTGGTTGAATGTATTTCCTTTTCTTTCTGCAGAAATCAAGCAACACCGGGTTGTACGCTTCGATGATATCAGCGTATTACCGATGGAAGCCGATAAAGATAAAAAAATACTTGAAAAACAGGGAGTTAAGGCGTTACTTATGGTGCCCATGCTTCATGAGGGGCAATTGCTTGGTATCATTGGATTTGAATTATTAAAGCGTAGCCGGCAATGGGAGGAGGAGTTCATCCAGTTCATCAAAATGGTTGCCGACATTATAGCCAATGCATTGATGCGAAAGGCTTATGTGCTGGTGTTGAAAGAAAGCGAGGAAAGGTACAAACTCTTGAGTAACATTACCTTTGAAGGTATCGCCATTCACCGCTATGGTATCATTGTAGATTGCAACGAATCCTTTCTGAAGATCTTTCAGCTAAAACGCGATGAGACCATAGGAAGAAACCCTATTCGCGGTTTTATTGTGAAAGAGGATTACCGCCTGCTGGAAGAGAGGATGGAGCACAATGAGATTTACACAGAACCCATCACCATTAAAGCCATCCGGAGGGATGGATCTGTTGTTTTCCTTGAAACCGAAGGGAAATCGCTAAAGATCGACGAAGAAACATACCGTGTTATATCTTTCCGCAATGTCACATCCAGGATAGAGGCTGAGAATGCCTTGCGGGAAAGTGAAGCAAAGTTCAGGGCTTTCAATGAGAACCTCAAGGGCGCAGTTTACACTTTTGACACGGATGGAAGTTTTCATTATGTCAACCGTGAGTTATGCAACATTACAGGCTACTCCAATGAGGAGCTGTTAAGCATGCATTTCTGGGATCTGGTAGCGCCTGAATTCCTGGATCTGGTGAAAGGACGGGGGCTTGCCCGTGTGAAAGGGGAGGAGGTCCCCAGTGTTTATGAGTTCAGGATCAAGACCAAAACCGGCATTGAGAAGTGGGTGGAGATATCGAACAGCAAGCTGGTTATCGGTGGTGAGCCGATGGTGTTGGGAACAGCCATAGAGATTACGGAAAGGAAGAAAGCGGAATTCATACAGGAAGTTCTGTACCACATCTCCAACGCGGTAGGGCGTTCAGCAAGTCTAAACGAGATGTTTGAGATCATTCACATTGAAATGAGCAAGCTCGTTGACGCTCCGAATTTTTTCATTGCATTATATAACAAGGAGAAGGATTTGATGGAGTTGCCCTATATGAGAGACGAGATTAAGGTCTTTAAATCCTTTCCTGCCGGTAATACGATCACCTCCCTGGTGATCCGCGATAAGAAATCCTATTTCCTGAAAAATGAGGACATACGGAAGCTCCAGGAAGAGGGGCTGATCCGCCGGTATGGGCCTAAGGCCAAAGTGTGGATGGGAGTTCCCTTGCTTCTGGAAGGTTTGCCCATAGGGGTGATGGTGATGCAAAGCTATGATGATGCCGATGCATACACACGGAAAGACCTTGAGTTGATGGAGACTATCGCTCCTCAGATAACCCTTTCCATTGCCCGGAAGAAAAACGAAGAAGAATTACGCTGGAGCCAGCGCAACCTGATGGACGCACAGCGTGTAGCCCATCTGGGAAGCTGGGAATGGAACCTCAATACGGGCGTCACTTTCTGGTCGGAAGAGTTTTACCGTATATGCGGTATGGAACCCGGGAGTACAGAATCATCAGAAGAGATAAGGCGCAAGATCATACATCCAGAGGATAGAAAGATGGCCGTGGAAGCTATTGAGAAAATGCTGGAAAAGGGATTGCCGTTCAACATTGAGCACCGGATTATACTGCCAGAAGGCGGGGTCCGCTATGTTTTGTCGCAGGGTGAATTGCTCAAGGATGAACAGGGGGATAATGAAAAAGTCATCGGGTCCTATCTCGACATTACCGAGAGGGTGATGGCCGAAAAAGCCCTCAAAGACAGCGAAGAAAAGTATCGTATTCTCGCTGAATCTGCACCTTACGGTATCATCGTGCATAGCGACTTTATCATTGAGTATGCTAATCTTGAGGCTGCCCGCATCTTAGGCTATGAAGGGCCACATGAGATGAGCGGGCTGAATACCATGCTGATCATACCCGAAGAACGCAAACAGGAAGCCGGTAAGCGCATTGAGAGCATTTACCGGGGAGATGCTACCCATGCGCTCGCTGAAGAAAAGGCCATCAGAGCCGGGGGGGAGATCATCGACCTCGAAGTTTCCAATACACGGATATTCTTTGATGATAAGCCCGCTGCCCAGGTTATTTTCCGCGATATCACCCAGCAAAAGAAAGACCAGGAACAGATACGCAAATTATCCAGCGCCGTCGAAAAATCCCCGGCCTCCGTTTCCATTACCGATAAAAATGGACTTATAGAATATGTCAATCCACGATTTACTGAGGTTACGGGTTTCCTTCCTGAGGAGGTGATTGGAAAAACCCATAGCATTCTAAAATCCGGCAGACATGATGCCGATTTTTACCGCAAGCTATGGGATACGGTCAGAGGCGGAAAGGTCTGGCAGGGTGAAATATACAACAGGAAAAAGAACGGAGAGTACTTCTGGGCGGAGGAATCCATATCATCCCTGATCTCTGACGGGGCCGGCATTACGCATTATGTAGCCTTATGGCAGGATATCACAGAGAGGAAAAATATGCAGGAGGAACTGATCCGCGCCAAAGAAAAAGCCGAGGAGATGAACCGCATCAAATCCAACTTCCTGGCTACTATGAGCCATGAATTGAGAACACCTTTGAATGGTATCCTGGGTTTTGCCGAGATACTGTCCAACTCCATTGAAGATGATAACCTGAAGGAGATGACTGAGATCATTAACAAATCAGGACAAAGGCTGCTGGAAACCCTGAACAGTATCCTGAACCTCTCTGCCCTTGAATCAAATCAGCTCGATCTGCGTAAGTCGGTTGTAGATGTAAAAAGTATCCTGCTGGACGTAAAGCGCCTTTATATTGCCAATGCCAATAAGAAAAACATTTACCTCGTCACGGAATTCAAAACGGAGAATACATCCGCATTTACCGATGGCAGGTTTTTACGCCAGGTATTCAATAATTTGATCAACAATGCCATAAAATATACACACGAAGGTGGAGTGGTAGTTGAATTGTCGGAAGAAACAAGAAACGATGCCCCCGGGATCCTGATCCGTTTTATTGATACGGGCATAGGAATATCACCGGAGAACCTTGATATCATTTTCGATGAATTCAGGCAGGTAAGTGAGGGTTATAACCGGGAATTCGAAGGCACGGGATTAGGTTTGAGTATTTGCAAACGTTATGTTGATGTGCTGGAGGGAGAAATAAGCGTAGAAAGCGAACTGGGCAAAGGATCGGTATTTACCGTATATGTTCCTGTTGGTATGGATGGGCAGGAAGGTTTGCAGGAAGAAGAACCTCAAACTGTTACTCCAAGACTTTACCAGAATCCGCTTAAAAGCCGTACACCCAGTGTTCTCCTGGTTGAGGATGAAGCCACTAACCGTCAATATGTTAAAATTGTTTTATCGAATCTTAATTACGACGTTCAGATTGCCGAAGATGGTCTTTCAGCCCTTGAGCTGGCCAGGGAAGGGCATTTTGATACCATCCTTATGGATATAAACCTGGGTAAGGACATGAACGGCATCCAGGCAATGAAGGAGATCAGGAAAATACAACGGTACAGGAAAGTGCCGATTATTGCCGTTACAGCCAATGCCATGCAGGGACATAAAGAAGAGTTCCTGGCAGAAGGGTTTGATCACTATCTTTCCAAACCTTTCAATATGACCCAGCTTTCAAGACTAATACACGATATTTTAGTGGAGACTGAGGAGTGATGTTTTTTTACATCACGGTATTCGTGTCATCGCCGGCAGGTCCTTCGGACGCTGCCGGGATGCCGGGAGTTCCTTTTTAATAACGCGGTGCACCGTCATCCCGGCGTCAGCCGGGATCTGCTGAATACCCCGGTGGTAATCATCGCCGGCAGGTCCTTCCGGACGCTGCCGGGATGCCGGGACTTTTAAACCTGTCAGCGTCCGCAGGACCTGACAGCTTTTAAACGTTCAAATGACCCGCGTTTTACCTTGCATAATATTCACTTCACATGGCAGATTCTTAAGTCTGCACCTTTTTCATTGTCATCGCCTGTTCCACGCGGTAGTTTTGTGTCATAATCAACGCAAGTTCAACAAGTAAAAAAACAAAGACATGAAAACACTAAGCGTAATATTAACAGGAATGATTGCACTGACGACCTCAGGTCTTTTTGCAAATAACATGGCAACATATACCGGTGACAAGGCTGAAGTGAAAGTAAGCATGGATCTCCGCAATGAAACCCGGGTGCTGATCACCATAGAGAGCCTCATAGATAAAGCACTGGTACTGGAGATTTACAACAACGACGGCGAACAGGTAATGAACCGACTGGTGAACGAACATTCCACTCAGAAGATTTCCCATAATATCGGAGGAATTAAGGAAGGATTCTATACTTATATGGTAAAGGATGGTGAGGAGGTTGTTTATATTTCCAGGATTATTAAGGAAAAAGACGGCTCCCTTGAATTCCGTTCGGAAGAGTCGCCGGTGAATGCCTCCATTGAACCTGCCGGTGAGGACCGGGTGTTGGTTCGCATTTCAAAAGATGATGCTGCTAAAGCTACCATCAAAGTATGGGATGCAAACGGGAAATACCTCTATGTCCGCAATGTAAAAAAAGGCCATAACCTCCGGCTAACTCACGATATTGCCAAATTCCCGGCAGGAAAATATTCATTTGGTGTTTTCCACGAAGGTGAACTAATTGCGTTGAGGAATATTACCAAATAGAACCATGCGCAATGCATTTAAATGGTCTTCAGATTCAATTTGAAGGCCATTTTTTTACATCTTTGTTATCAGGAAGTTAATTTAAAGTAAAAATGTTTGAATACCTCACCCGGCAGAAAGTTTTGTGGTTCCTGGTAATCCTATTGACAGGACTGATGATCCAGTTTTCGCTGGATGTGATATTCAGTGTTTTGTATAAAACCCAGGGATTATTCTCTTCCTGGGTAAACTATATGATATCCGTTGGATTGTCGGTTCTCATGTTGTATGGCTTATCATTCCTGACTTCGTGGATGAACAGGAAGTATCCCTGGGAGAAATCACCCGCAATGCGGGTATATATTCAGGTAATACTGACGTCTTTATTTGTTGCAGGAATGGTCATGATCATGCGTTTGCTCATCCTGACCGCATTTTTCCCGTCGGGCTTTATCCGTCTTCTTGATGAACTGATCATAGCGGTAATTTTTGTAATTTTTGGCTTGTTGCTGTTAATTATTGATACAGGTGTCAGTTTGCTCAACCGATGGCGAGTTTCACTGGCCGAGATTGAAAAGTTCAGAAGGGAGAATCTCGCTACGCAATTTGAGATGTTGCGCGTGCAGGTGAATCCGCATTTTTTGTTCAACAGTCTGAACACCCTTTCATCCTTGATCTATCAAAATCAGGATACGGCATCCCATTTTGTCAGGGAGCTTTCAAGCGTTTACAGGTATATCCTGGAAAAACGGAAAGACGATATCGTCCCCCTTCGGGAAGAGCTGCAGTTTACCGATTCGTACCGCTACCTGCTGGGATTAAGGTTTGATCAGAAACTGCTGTTCAGGGTTGAGATCGAAGAGAAAATGCTCAACAGGATGATCATTCCGCTAACATTGCAGATACTGATTGAAAATGCGGTCAAACACAACGTTGTTTCAATGAAAAAGCCGCTGGAGATCAGTATTGTAACGAGAGATGATAATACCCTGGTGCTTGCCAATAACCTGCAAAAGAAGAAAGAAGAGACCTATTCTTCAGGAATTGGTCTCGACAACATACGCAGCAGGCTGAAGATCCTTACCGACAGGACGCTGGATGTGCATGAATCGGAAAATGAATTCAGGGTGACCATCCCTCTCCTGGAAGAAGATGAGATAAAAAAAATATATACCCGGTAAACCAGATTGTTATGAAAGTCCTCATAATAGAAGACGAACCCTATGCACAGCAGGAACTGAAAAGGTTGCTTGATAGCCTGGATGAACCGGTTGAGATCCTGGAAATGATCGATTCTGTGGAAGACGCTGTGGAATGGCTTCAGAGCCATCCTGCTCCCGGTTTGATATTCCTCGACATTCAGCTTGCCGATGGCCTGAGTTTTGAAATATTCAGGCAGGTTGAGGTACATTCGCCCGTGATCTTTACCACGGCATACGATCAATATGCCATAGAAGCTTTCCGGCTGAACAGCATAGATTATCTGTTGAAACCCATACGTGTGGAGGACCTCAGAAAGGCGACAGGGAAGCTGCAAAGGATGAGGGAGCATTTTGCACCGGCCCCCCATAAGGGGCAGGGATTAAGCCCGGAGCAGATTGAAGATGTGATCCATCGTTTAAGCAGGGAATACAAATCGAGGTTTGTTTCCAGGATAGGGGACCAGATCAGGCATATACCGGTGGAGGATATCGCATACTTTTACGCTGAAGATAATGTTGTTTTTCTGATAACCAGGAAAAATGAACGGGTAATCGTGGAATATTCCATAGAAGAGATTAGCCGGATGGTGGACCCGAAGCATTTTTTCAGGCTAAACAGAGCTTTTGTGGCCCATATCCAGGCTATTGGCAAAGTATATAAGTATTTGAACAGCAGGCTTAAAATTGAACTTCTCCCGGTGTGTGAAAAAGATGTGCTGGTCAGCAGGGTGAGGGTGGGGGAGTTTATGGGGTGGATGGATAGGTGATTTGGGGTTTAGGGTTTAGGGTTTAGGGTTTAGGGGGATTGGTTTTTAATTATGAATTGAATGATTGTAATGAAAAGGAATGGAAATATAGGATTTGTGTTTGCTATTGCTGCGGCGGTGGTGGCATTGGGGGCGTGTACACGGCCGGTAGTGGTTGTGGAGGATATTCCGGCCAACACACCACGGGGATCGCAGATATACATCACCGGGGAGTTTAACCGTTGGGATCCTGGGGATCAGCGTTTCAGGCTGAAAATGGATGAGGATAGCAATTACTATTTCGAGCTTCCCAGCGGCTTTGGTACCCTGCAATACAAATTGACACGTGGCGACTGGTCAACGGTGGAGACAGACATTTGCGGTTATGAGACAGCCAACCGGAGGCTGGTTTATGGTGATGAAGATACGGTTTATATAAAGGTGGAAAGCTGGCGTGACCTGGAACCGTTGAATTGCCCGCAAGTCACCATCGTAATTGACAATCTTCCTGAAAATACACCGAAGGGAGATCCCATTATTATAGCCGGGGATTTTAACGAATGGACACCCGACAGCAATTCGGTAGTCAGGAAGGATACGCGTAGTGGGAAATATATCTTCACCATGCCAAGGATAGGCGATAATAATATCGCCGAGTTTTTGATCACCCGTGGGGATCTTTTTAAAGTTGAGGCTGACAGGTTTGGTAACCAGATGGAAAAGAGGCAGATACGCTTTGGTTC
>JAHJRE010000117.1 GCA_018831055.1 Bacteroidota bacterium | reverse complement strand
CCACATCCAGGAAGCGATGGGACTGCCGGAGGTACCGTAGAAGTAGGTTGGGTCGCCCAGGCAGGTAGGGTCGGGGGCCCAGGTGAAGTATACCGTGGGCAGGGAAGGCACGATGACCGGGTGGGTGATGGTGTCGTTGCATAAAAGCCCGGCTGAGTCGGCTGTGACCACCAGCTGGACATTGTAAACTCCTCCTGCATTATAGTCATGGACGGGATTCTGAAGGTTGGATGTTCCTCCGTCGCCGAAATCCCATTGCCACTGAACCAAGAAGAAACCCGGGGGTGCTGTGCTTAAATCAATAAACTGAAGGGTATCACAAGACAATATATAGTAATCAAAGTCAGCATCCGGTGGGGAAGAAATGAATATGTTACGGGTTACATTGTTTGTGCATCCGTGATTATCAATTACTTCAAGATTAACAGGAATATGCCCAAAAGCATTGTGATAAACATGTGTTACATCTTTTCCTGAACCTATACTGCCATCCCCAAAATCCCAGAGCCATTCAACAATATTAGCATTGCTGTTTCCGTGAAAAGTAACGGTTGCATTGATGCATGCCGAGGACATGGAAATGACAAAGTCCACATCCGGGGGTTCAAAAGCATGAACGATACGGGTCACTTCGTCGGAGCATCCGACATCATCGGTATAAGAAAAGGTTACTGTATAAGTTCCGGGATTTTGGTATGCATGGGAAGGGTTTGGTTCTGTGGAGGTAGTCCCGTCACCGAAATCCCAGATCCAGGATGTAAGATTCGCTGTTCCCACCTGTGTAAAGTATGCAGTATCACCCAGACAGGAAGTATCCCTGGGAGAAATTGTGAAGTCCATATCGATCTGTGGCAGAACCGTAAGGTTGGTGATGATAGCACTATCGCAGTTATTGACCGACATCACGGTATCGAAGTAGGTTCCTGAACCATATCGCCAGTTGCCCTGCAGGAACATGGAATCACCGTAACAGATGGTTACATCATTGGTGGTGGTAAACTTAGGATATATTGTCAGTACCATCTGGTCGATGGAGTCACAGTTCAGGATATTGGTAGCCAATACCGTAAGTGTTATCGGACCCAATTCATCGGGAGCCGGAATATAGACAGGAACCTGTACATTTGGATCGACAAAAGATCCTGCACCCCCTGACCATTCAATGAAAATATAGTTTGTTGAGAAAGGTACCACCGATGAATTGGCAAAATCGTATGGATCACCCTGGCAGGAGTTCTCATCGCTTCCTGCAAAAGCATAGGCACCCGGTATGATGTTCAATGTCATCGTGGAAGTATCGTTGGCGCATGGTGACAGGCCATACGCAACCATGGTCAGGGTTATTATTCCCAGTTCATCCGGACCTGGGGTATAAATGGGCGTTACCAGGGTCGGATCATTGAAGGAGCCGTCTCCGCCATACCAGAGGACAGAACTATAATTACTGGCTGCAGGGGGTGTGACAGAGGTCGACAGATCAAAGAAAACATCTTCACAGGTCGCTTCGTCGCTTCCGGCATCTGCTTCTGCCGGAGGATTAACAAGGATTTGATGTACAGTTGTATCCGTGCATACAATCAGGGTGACATCATAGGTTCCTGCAGTGGAATAAGTATGGCTGACATTCTTTCCGATGGCAGTATTCCCGTCGCCGAAATCATACTGCCAATCTGTAAATGTATAATTTCCGCTTCCTGAAAAAAACACCTCGTAATCTTCACAGGTAGGATCATTGTTAATACTAAAGTCTGCGTCAACAGCTATAGCTGTATAGGTCATACTGACGGTATCTCCGCACCCAAAAGAAGTAAGTGTTGAGAGTGTAATGGTATACGTTCCTGCCTGTGTATAAACATGGGTTACATTTTGCCCGCTACCGGTATTTCCGTCTCCGAAATCCCAGTTCCAGTCCTGAATGGCTGTTGAGCTGGATGCATTCAGGGTTACCTGTTCCAGGGTACAGCATGTATCGGTTGGGAAGATGGTAAATGATGAAACAGGTACGGTATTGACGGTAAGAATCATGGAAGAGGTGTCATTTCCGCAGGGGAATCCTCCGTAGGCGACCATGGTTAAGGTTACCGGACCTGATTCCAGCGGATCTGAATGATAAACAGGTATTACAATACCAGGATCACTAAAAAAGCCTGCTCCACCGTACCATTTGATCGAGTCAAAATCAATGGCAGAAGGGACTATGGTTGATCCTGCAAAGTCGAAAACGAATCCCTGGCATACCGATTCATCGGAACCGGCATCAGCTACCGGGTCATTAACCACAGTTACCGCTTGCGATACCTGGTTGTCGCATATTGTATCCTGCGGTATCTGTGTAGTGTCGATGTAGTAATAGGTGTAATAAACAGTATCTGTTCCAATGGTAGCAGCAGCAGGATCAAAGAAATTTCCTGTAATGCCGTTTCCTGAAAAAATCCCTTCGGGAGGATAACCTGTAAGCATGACCGCCGGGTCCGACTCACAATAAATAGAATCCAATCCTGTAAAATCGAGGCTATAATCCAGGATGTTGAATTCCAGTGTATCCGATTCATCATCGCAGGCAGATTCATAAAAGTACTCCAGGATCAGGTTTTCTGTGCTTTCGGGCAGGTCATCCTGGAAGGCTGTGATTACTAAGGAGTCTTTAAGTTGCCCGGAAGGAATGACTATTGAATCGGGAATAGTAGAATAATCAACCCCGTTAATGGCCGTTCCGCTGGTAAGAAAAGTGATCACATAATCTTCCGGTTGTGCTTCCTGCAGTTCAAAGACTACAGTTACATTGTTACAACCCTCTACCATGGCACCAAAATCGTCCGACGACTGGCTGAAGTTAGCCGATGTATTCAGACCCTGGGCGGAAAAGCTATTGGCTTCCAGGAAGACACCGGAATCGTAGGAGGAATCTCCGCCATCAGCTACGGCTAATTTTATGTGATATACCTGGCAGGGAACAACGATCAGAGTAGCAGTCAAAACGGTAGTAAATCCGTCAAAAACAATATCAACTCCGCCCAATAATTCATTATCAATGTAATATTCGGCATATTCGAGAGAGATACAATTACCCGGGCTTCCGAAAGCGCCTACATTTCCGTTATTCACTGAATTGATTGCCACGGGAAGAGAATCGGAATCGGGTATCAATGCAATATTGATTCCTCCGTAATCGAGTCCGTTAACCGGATTTTCACCCCAGATAAAGAATCCGAAAACATCGTTGAATCCGGAGCAAACGTACTCCGGGTATTCTTCGGATCCGAAAACATAATTGAATGTTAAAGTATCGCTTTGAGGAATGAAATCAAACTCGATCACTGCTGCATCATTGGTATTTACACCGGCAAGAGCCGTCAGATCCGGGTCTCCGGGTACACCATTTCCGGTGCTGGCAAAGAATGAAACCGGTCCGGGTATTTCCAGTACCCTGCCTGAGGACATCACCACACCTTCATCAAGTCCCAGATTGGTCGAATGCCCTCTGGAAAAACTACCCAGCGCTCTGTCTTCCCTGCCGGTAAAAGTGATATTAAATGCAGTAACTCCCGATCCGATAAGGACTTCCTGTACCAATTGTTCGGGAGTGAGGGTGTTTTCGACTATCAGCTGTGCATGGATTTGAATAGTAAGAAGTACAGAAAAGACGCCAAGGAAAGTTCTTTTCAGAATATTTCTGCCAAACCGAATATTTCGATACAAAGTAAACATCCCCTAAAAACTGGATTTAAATGCTCTGTAAAGTTACCAATGTAAAACCTAATAAGGCAAGTTTATACCTTACTTAAAAGTATTCTTTTTTAGACAAGCTACACGGATAAATAGTTGTCCTGATTGTTTCTACTTTTCTTGCAGAACACATTGTACCCCTGATCTGTCCATCTCCGCCACACAAACATTGCATTGGTTGCACTCCGATTTATACAACCCGGCCTCTTTTACTTTTTCCAGGAAGCGAGGATCATGGATCAATGCCCGCCCTAAAGCGATCAGATCGAACCCGGAGGCCATGATCCTGCCGATGTACCATCCGGAAATTACACCACCAACATAAATAAGGGGAATTTCAACTTCTGCTCTCACTTTTTTGGCTTGCTCCAGGAAAAAGTTCGGCTCGAAATCGTATTTGCGGATGATCTGCTTGCCGAAGAGAAACAGGGCCAATTTTTGTAGTATGTTTTTTTCTGCCCTCACCATTTCCTTTAAGGGCACTTCTCCCCGCATTAGATAAAACGGGGTGCGACTGGTTACTCCACCGCTTAAAAGCAAAGCGTCCATACCTTCTTTTTCCAAAGCTTTTGCAACTTTGATGGCCTCTTCCTCCGTCAGTCCGCCTTCAAAACCATCGCAGAGGTTCATCTTGCATATGATTGGAAAGGATTCCCCAACATTTTTCCTGACCTCCCTGACTACTTCCAGTGGATAGCGTAACCTGTTTTCCAGGTTACCCCCGTAGTGATCTTTCCTTTTATTAAAAATGGGTGTAAGGAACTGACTTAACAAATAGCCATGGCCAAGATGTACCTCAACCGCATCAAAACCGCATGTTTTTGCAAGTTGTGCAGCTTTGCCAAAATCTGCACGCGTTCGATCCAGATCATCCTGATTCATTGCCTTTGAAAAGGACCTTCCTTTCATAATGCCATATTTGTTCAGGATGCGGCTTGGAGCCTGTGGCCTGCGACTCTTATATCTGGTACTTCGTGTAAAGAATCCACAATGTGTTAGCTGTAACGAAATTGCGCCTCCTGCATCATGCACCTCCTTTGCAAGCTTTTCAAGATAAGGCATGGCGTTTTCGTTTATAACCATCTGGTCTTCGTTGGTCAACCCATCCTCGTTAACGGCGCCATATGCGACGGTGGTCATGGCAACACCGCCTTCGGCTATCTCCCTGTGAAACCGGAATAAATCAGGGGTAGGGATGCCATCTTTGCTCATTCCTTCAAATGTGGCAGTTTTAATAAACCTGTTTTTAAGGGTTAAACCATTAAGGGTAAAGGGAGAAAATGCGTTGTCCCGGTCTTTTTGCATAAGATGAAAGCATTTAATCAGAAACTATGTTTGTGAAAAATGATATTATACTTCGGCTGTTTGAGTTTGCAAAAAAAGCAAACTCAAACAGCTGAAGTATAATATCAATCTTCAGAAAACTCCTGTAACATTTTCCTGTATTCTGAAAATACATTTGCCCTGGATATAAATCCTATATACTTTCCATCTTTCAATACAGGAAGATTGTAGTTTCCCGTTCTTTTGAACTTTGCAGCAACCTCTTCCATCGATTCCTCAGGATCGACAAAAGCCTCCGGCATAAACATCAGGCTGTTTATTTTAACAGTGTCATATTTTTCGGGTTGGAACATGATATTTCGGATATCATCCAGGAAGACAAGTCCATAGAAGTTTTGATCTGCGTCAATAACCGGAAAGAGGTTCCGAGTTGACTGGGAAATAACCTTTACCAGGTCTCCAAGAGTGGCGTCGGGATTAATGGGTTTGAAATTGGTTTCTATCAGCTTGTTAACCCTCAGTAAGGAAAGAATGGCTTTGTCTTTGTGATGAGTGATCAGTTCCCCCCTCTTCGCCAGCTGATAGGTATACACCGAATTGGTTATGAAGATTTTAATGGTAGCATAGGAAATGGTTGCGGTGATCATCAGGGGGACAAAGAGTTTATATCCTGAAGTAATTTCTGCTATAAGGAAAATCCCGGTAAGGGGTGCATGCAGAACCCCTGCAATCAAGCCGCCCATGCCAACAAGGGCATAGTTGCTAACTGTGAGTTCTCCGATTCCAAGATAATTTACCAGGTTTGCAAAAAACAATCCTGTAAATGCCCCAAGGAAAAGGGTAGGGGCAAAAATACCTCCTATGCCTCCTGCCCCGAAGGTCACGGATGTGGCAATGGCCTTGAAAAAAATGATCAGCAGAAAAAGCAGAAAGACAAAAATAAACTCTTCCCGGAAATCATAAAAGAGGCTGTTTTCAAAAAGCAAACTATAATCACCTTTCAGACAGGCATTAACCGCTTCGTAGCCTTCACCGTATAATGGGGGGAAAATAAAAACCAAAAACCCAAGTATCACCGAGCCTATTAACCATTTATTGTACCACTTTTTTATCCTGGAAAATCTACCCTCAATGAAAATATACATTTTAGTGAAATAAATGGATATAAACCCGGCAAGAATACCCAACATAATATACCAGGGTATTTCCTGGAGTGTGAAACCTGTCTTCATCTCAAAAGGATAAAGCACTGCTTGTCCCAGGAAAAAGTAAGAAGTCAATACCCCGGTTGCCGAAGCAATAAGCAAGGGGATCACAGAAGCGAGGGTAAGATCTATCATGATCACCTCTATTGCAAAAACCACGGCGGCAATCGGGGATTTAAAGATGGCTGCCATGGCTGCTGAACTTGCAAGACCGAGCATAAGTGTTATTTGCCGGTAGTTTAGTCTCAAGAATTGTCCGAGGTTGGAGCCAATAGCCGCTCCTGTTGCAACGGTCGGGCCTTCAAGTCCTACGGAACCTCCAAAACCAACGGTAAATACGGAAGTGATAATGGATGAGAAAATATTGTGCCGTTTAATCACTCCGTGATTCCTGGATATTGCATATAAAACGCTGGGAATGCCATGACCAACATGTTGCCTGACTATAAACCTCACATAGATAACAGCCACCAGTATACCAATGGCAGGATAGACGAAATAAAGCAGGTTGTAATACTCTTCGGAAAAACCATGCGTGAGAAGCTGCTTGATCAGCCGGACGCCGTTTTTGATGATCACGGCACCCAAACCAGCCAGAACTCCAATCACAACGCTGAGGATCATTATGAAGTGCTTGTCACTTATATGTTTGATCCTCCAGATAAGGAAGCGGCCTAATATATTTCTTTTTCCAGCCATGGGATTCTTAAGGGAATTTCAAAATTATCAGATTAATCGTGGATGAACTTTTTTATATTAGCCTGGTTATTATTGGATGCAAAGTAAATAAAATACCTTATCGATGACGAAAAAAATTGTCTCTTATAATGTTAACGGCATCAGAGCTGCCATAGGCAAGGGTTTGACTGAATGGATCCGCGTTGTGGAACCTGATATTGTATGTATCCAGGAAACCAAAGCTCAGCCGGACCAGATTCCTGTACTCGAATTTGAAGAGCTAGGATACAAGACATACTGGTTTTCAGCGAAAAAGAAAGGTTACAGCGGTGTTGGCATCCTGACAAAAGATTTGCCCGATAAAGTTGTTGCAGGAATGGGTATGCCGGTTTACGATGATGAGGGCCGTTTTCTGCGGGCAGATTATGGTGATATCTCCGTTGTCAGTGTTTATCATCCCTCCGGTTCCAGCGGGGATGAACGTCAGGCTTTCAAGATGAAATGGTTGGCTGATTTTCAGGAATATATCGACAGGCTGAAAAAAGAAAGACCCAATCTTATCATCTCTGGCGATTATAATATTTGCCATCAGCCCATAGATATTCACGATCCGGTTGGTAATGCGAAGAGCTCAGGTTTTCTTCCCGAGGAGAGGGAGTGGATGAGTGGTTTCATTAACAGCGGATTTGTGGATTCCTTCCGGCATTTTAATAACGAACCCGATCATTATACCTGGTGGAGTTTCAGGGCGAATGCGAGGGCAAGGAACCTTGGCTGGCGCATCGATTACAACATGGTCAGTGAGCCGATTGCCGGTAAAATGAAAGGTGCCATGATTCTGCCGGATGCAAAGCATTCCGATCATTGCCCGGCTACCTTGGATTTTGATTTATAACATGCTTGAGACTAACCGAATAATCTGGTAAAAAGATCTTCCACTTTTTTTACCGTTCGTATCCGGATTTTATTGTCTTTTAAAGAAATCCCTCTGGCATTATAGGATGAAATGTAGATTTCTCCGAATCCGAGTTTTTCTGCTTCTGCAATACGCTGCTCAATTCTGTTTACTGCCCTGATCTCGCCACTGAGGCCTACTTCTCCTGCGAAGGCAATATTTGCGGGGACGGGTATATCGCTGTTGGAAGAAAGGACAGCCGTAATGACTGCCAAATCGATAGCAGGATCATCCACATAGATCCCTCCGGCGATATTCAGAAAAACATCCTTGCTGCCCAGCCTGAATCCGCTTCTTTTCTCTAAAACGGCAAGCAGCATATTAAGGCGCCTGGCATCAAATCCTGTGCTTGAGCGTTGTGGTGTGCCATAAGCGGCCGTACTTACCAGGGCCTGTGTCTCAATCAGCATAGGCCGCATTCCTTCAATAGTTGCTGCAATAGCAATACCGCTGGTATCTTCTTCCCTTTGGGTAATCAGTATCTCAGAAGGGTTGCTGACCTCCCTCAGACCCTTGTCGGTCATCTCAAATATACCCAGTTCTGAGGCTGACCCGAAACGGTTTTTCATCGACCTCAGGATGCGGTAACCATGGTGGCGATCGCCTTCAAACTGCAAAACCGTATCCACCATGTGCTCTAATATTTTTGGACCGGCCAGGGTTCCATCTTTGGTTATATGCCCAACCAGGAAAACAGGGGTGTGCGTTAATTTGGCCAATCGTTGTAATTCCGATGCACATTGCCTTACCTGAGAAATACTTCCTGCAGATGATTCTATCAGATCGCTGTGAAGCGTCTGTATACTGTCAATGACCAGCAACCCGGGCTGCAATGTTTGAATGATGTTAATAATGGCCTGGGTATTGGTTTCAGAAAGGAAATAACAATGTTCGCTTTCAAGGTTCAGTCTTTCCGCTCGCATACGCAATTGCTGAATGCTTTCTTCCCCGCTGATATATAAGGTTTTGATGTCCTTTCTTGCCATGGCAACCTGTAACATCAGGGTCGATTTTCCTATACCCGGTTCACCACCTAAAAGGATGATGGAACCTGGAACCAGGCCTCCTCCCAGAACCCTGTCAAGTTCTTGTATTTTTGTTGTGGAACGTCTTTCCGGATTGATTTCAATATCTTTGAGGGTTTTGGGTACAAGCCGACTCTCTTTTCCTGGAGTAGTAAGAATTTGATTTTTACCTTCAGTCTGGATGACTTCTTCGACATAAGTATTCCACTCCCCGCATGCAGGGCAGCGGCCTACCCATTTGGGTGATTGTGCACCGCAATTCTGACAGAAATATGCCGTGCGTGTTTTAACCATAAGATATTATATGTTCCGGATTTTCTCAATGATAGAACTGGTGCTGTAGCCATCAACCAGAGGTATAGTCTTAATGATACCACCATAGGATTCTACGATATCATGACCGGCTATTTCACTGATCTCATAATCATCTCCCTTGACGAGAACGTCTGGTTTCACCTTTTTTATGAGCTCATAAGGGGTTTCTTCATCAAATAGCAAAACACCGTCAACAAAGCCCAAGGCAGCCAAAACAGATGCACGGGCCAATTCATTGTTTACAGGCCGGTTGGGTCCTTTCAGACGGCGAACCGAAGCATCAGTATTCAGCCCTATCACCAGGATATCTCCCATCTCTGCCGCCTTCGAAAGATAATCAATGTGTCCCAAATGCAGAATGTCGAAACATCCGTTCGTGAATACGATCCTGTGGTTAAGAAACTTCCAGACAGCAATTTGACTTTCAATAGATTGATTGTCAGCGTGAATTTTTGATTTGATATAATTCTGGATTTCCATCCGTCATTCTCCTTTTTTGCATTAGAATTAATAAAAATGAAACAGCCCCCAAAATTATAATATTTATAGTCTGGGCAGCATGGGTAAGTGTAGCAAAAGAAGCTGCAACAGCTTTATCAATACCGTAAAGTTCAAACAACAACGCAGTGGTAATGAAATGGTAGGTGCCTATCCCTCCCGGGACGGGCGCAACTATCCCTAAACTTCCAATAGCCATAATAGTTACTGCATCTCCGAAGTTAAGCCCTTCAGTCCCGTTCATTGCAAAAAACGGGAAATATACCATAAAAGCATACATTAGCCAGATTATGAATGTGTAAAACAGGAAGGTCCATTTCTGCGGTAATCGTTTTATGGTTTTTATTCCTTCCACCAATCCTTGCGCAAACTTTTTCATTTTTACCAGGAAGGGCCATTTCTCAAAATGATGCCTCATCCTGCGGATCAAAAAAATGATCAGGAAAACAACGGCCGCTGCAATTATACTGAAGAGGATAATATTAAGGTAGTTGCGTTCTACATTTGAAAACAAGGGTGCAATAATATTGTCATGGACAAATTGTCCAACCAGAGAAAGCTGAAAAAGTATCACTCCAAGGATAATGAGCAGAAGAATAATCATGTCAAAAACCCTTTCGGCTATGACTGTCCCGAAGAGAGAATTAAAAGGTATCTTGTCTTTGTTGGTCAGAGCTCCACACCTGGATATTTCCCCAAGCCTTGGCACTGCGGTGTTGGCGAGATAACCAATCATTACGGCATAAAAAGTTGTACTAAGTCTTGTAGGATATCCCATCGATCCGATCATCAGATTCCACCGTGCTGCCCGGAAAATATGCGAAATAATGGCTGCAATAATAGCAAGAAGAATATAAAAATAATTGGCTTCCAGGATCTCTTTCATCACCTGATGAAGGTCAACTTTACGGAATACAAGCCAAAGAAATAATACCCCTATCAGGAGAAAGAAGATGTAATTAATTGCCGAAAATATCCTTTTCTTCAAATGATTACTTCAGTTTATTGTTTGCATCGGGGGTAAGTATGACCGGGTTAAAGATTTTGGCTTCCTCAACCGGCATGCTGGCATAAGAAACTACAATTACAAGATCACCGACCATGACCTTGCGGGCCGCTGCACCGTTAATGCCAATGACTCCGGATCCCCTCTCTCCTTTGATTACATAAGTTTCAAATCTTTCCCCGTTGTTGATATTGTACACATGTACCTTTTCATTGGCTATAAGATTAGCGGCATCCATAAGGTCTTCATCTATGGTTATACTGCCGACATAATGAAGGTCGGCGTGTGTAATGGTAGCCCTGTGGATTTTCGATTTTAGAACTTCAATCTGCATAGCGCTGCAAAATTAAAAATATTTATCAATACAAGGCCCTCTAATTAAGAAGACAATTATTCATCCTAAAGGTTCAGGCTGATATTGTCGATTAACCTGACGTCTCCCAGGAATACAGCAATGCAGGCACGAGCCGGAATCATGGGATTGAAATATTCCAGGGGTTGTAATGATCCGGAATCAACAATTTCAAGATATTCAACCCTCATTTCAGGTTGCTGGTTGAGGTGTTTTATGGCTTGTTCAATAAGATGTTCTGAATTTTCTTCTGAATACTTTGCTTTTAATTCTTTCAGGATACGGTATATAACCGGAGCTGTTTTTCGTTGTGATTCTGTTAACCTCACATTTCTGGAACTCATAGCCAGCCCGTCGGGTTCTCTGACCGTAGGACAGGCAATGATATTTACAGGAATGCTTTCCAATTCAACTAATTTCCTGATGATAGCCAGCTGTTGAAAATCTTTTTCCCCAAAATAAGCATTATCCGGTGTTATGATGTCAAGGAGTTTTTTCACCACGATGGCAACGCCATTGAAATGCCCTGATCTGAATTTTCCTTCCATAACCTTGTCCAGCATTCCAAAATCATATTCATGGATTACAGGTTCCGGATACATTTCATCGGGTTCCGGTGCAAAGACTATATCACAACCTGCCTGCTTCAGCATATCGATGTCCTTTTCCAACGTCCTGGGATATTTTTTCAAATCTTCAGGATTATTAAACTGGATAGGATTCACAAAAATGGAGCAGGCAACTACATTGTTTTCTTCCCTGGCCAGACGGATCAGGGAGATATGCCCTTCATGCAGCGCTCCCATAGTGGGAACAAATCCGATTATTTGACCATCTTTTTTCAGGGTGGTGATACGGGAACTCACATCCCTGATGGTTTTATATAATTCCATAAGCCTACTTTTTCCTCAGAATTTTATAAGTATCCCTTTCCAACGTAGTTTCCGGAGTTTCAATGATCCTGCCGATTTCAAATCCATCGTGGTAAAAGATGAAAGTAGGTACACGCTCTATAGATAGATCCCGGATATTAAGATCCCCTGCTGTTTTTGAACGGTCAACCCCTATCATCGTCAAATTGCTTTCATTAAAATCAATTTGATCAAGAACCTTCAGAAATCGTGGCACCTGCGTCTTACTGTCGCTACACCAGGTTCCAAGGACGATCACAATTTTTGTGTCATCCAGTTTTTTCCGGATTTTTTTTAAATACTTAATTTCCGGAGTATAGATATCATATTCCTCTACATAAGATTCCAGGAACTCACCCCATTGAAGTCCGTCACGGTTACAGTATCCAACTACCACTTCCCGGTCAATTCTCGGATCCATAATGATCTTATTAATTTCCTGGGTATAAGCCATTCCTGAAAAAAGTAGGGGTAAAAACAGGAAACAAAACAGCTTTTTCATCGTTTATTTCGTATATTAATCAATAGATTCTAATGGTTATATAGGATCACCAAAATTAACATCTGAAATTTGTATGATATTGTAATTAAACACATTTCATACATGTTGAAAAGCAAATATAGAACAAATTGAGGTGCAGTGATAAAAATCTGTAATTTTGTAAAAAAGTTGAAAAGCTATGACCGACAGATCGTTTAGAGAAAATCTTGACCTTTTAATAAAGCTGTTCAGACGGTTGAAAAGTAAGTCTTCCCTTGCGGAAATTCAGGGGATAGATAAAGCATTTTACCAGAATTTCGAGTATCTCCTGAATAATTATGAAATGATGAAAGACCAGATTTCCGAAGAATTGCTTGACAAGTTTGGTGAACCGGTAAAGGGAATGATCGCAGGTCTTGTGGAGCAGTTGAAGGAGGAATTGGGGGAGGATGCGGTAAATATTATGGAGGATGTAAAGGTAGAAGAGAACTTCACCAATGATACCAACAAAAGTCTTGAGGAAATTGATGAAATGTTAAAAAAAACTGATTTGACAGAAGAAGAAATTGACCTGCTTCTTGATCGCAGATCTAAACTGATGAAGCAAAAAGAATAAAAAAAGTCCTGATTTAATCAGGACTTTTTTTACATAATTTACAGACTTCCATCGTATGCTTTTTCACCGTGCAAAGCCTCATCAAGTCCAATATCTTCCTGATCCTGAGGTACTTTTACCGGTGTAATCAGATTGATAAATATCAGCATAACATACGTGAAGACAAATGCATAAGCGCTGGCAATAATAACGGCTACCACTTGTTTCCCAAAAAATGCAGATCCGCCGTAAATAAGGCCTTCCATTCCATTTGGATTTACCGATGTTGTAGCGAAAACGCCCAGTAAAATTGTTCCCAGAAGGCCGCCTACACCGTGTACACCCCAAACATCAAGAGCATCATCCCAACCGAGGCTGTTTTTCATATGAACAGCGAGATAGCATACTATACCTGCAAACATTCCGATCAATGCGGCAGACCATAAGGGGACAAAACCGGCAGCAGGTGTAATTGTGGCCAAACCGGCGATACTTCCGGTTAATAATCCCACAAATTTAGGTTTTCTTTTAAGGCTCCATTCAATGATCAACCAGGTAATGGCTGCAACGGAAGCGGCAATATCAGTGTTGACAAATGCCTGAATGGTAACATTATCCACCTTAAGTTCACTTCCTGCGTTAAATCCATACCATCCGAACCAAAGCAATCCGGTTCCAATGGCAACCAAAGGAATGCTATTGGGTGGAGAAGCCTGGTCGCGACGCTTGCCTACATATAAAATTGAAGCCAGAGCAGCAAATCCGGCAGTGGCATGAACGGGTATCCCTCCGGCAAAGTCAAGCACTCCCCATTCCTGGAGTAATCCGCCTCCCCATACCATATGAACGAATGGGTAATAAACAAAGATTTGCCAAAGAACCAGGAAAATGAGGTAGGATTTAAATGTAATACGGTTTACAAAAGCACCGGTAATAAGCGCCGGTGTAATAATGGCAAACATCATCTGATAACCAAAGAACAGCAATGGTGGGATATTGCCATCTGCTGAAGAATACAATTCTTGCAAGGTCATCCCGCTAAGAAATGCCATGTCAAGATTGCCAATAATACCGCCTTTACCGCCACTGAAACTTAGCGAAAAACCAATGGCATACCATAGTATTGTTGTGATTCCAAGCGAAACAAAGGTCTGGATCATTATACCCAGAATGTTCCTTTTACTGGCAAGTCCTCCATAAAAAAACGCCAGGCCGGGGGTCATTAGCATCACAAGACTGGTGGCCAATAACATAAATCCAATATGTCCTTCCATGATAAAATATTATTAATTTCTACTATTAAAATGAACTATAATGAGAAACCAAAGACAATAAAGATATTCTCCGCCTGGGGATTGGTGATGAGAGATGCTTGTACCGGCAATGAGAAACTCTCGGTAATTTTGATATCTCTTGTTGCTGTAATCCCAACATTCACTACACTAAATCCTTCAGCACCGGGTGTCAGATAAATACCTTTGTCGGGTGTGAAGCCCATAAAGATGTTGAATCCGGTTTTTTGGATGCTTCCACTATAACCAATTTCAAAATACCAGGAGTTGTCTTGATCAGCCCCTGCGAAATTATAGTTGGCCGAAGCGTTGAAAGGAATTTTATCATTTCCATTGAATGAAAGGTTTGCTTCAAAAGTGTGCCCGGTTGTCTTGTCGTCGTAGTCGAAATAATTATTCTTACAGGTATCTCCCGGAAAGAAATAATCAGTTGCACCGATGGTGAACATGTCGTTAATGAATGTGTAGGAAAGGTACAAGTCAGCTTCCTGGTAGCCGGGCCCACTGATAGAATATGCTCCCCAGGCTCCTAACTCGATCCCGAATGCGGAAACCGAAAGGGTTGGCTGCACACTGGGTGCATTTCCAAAGTCTGTTCCCCTCCAAATATAACGACTCATAATATCGGCCCCTGCATTGAGGCTTACTTTTTTTTCCTGCGAAAATGAGTGCAAAGCAATCAATGCTAAAACCGTGCACGACAGGATGAATTTTGTGGATCGTTTCATAACCTTTGCTTTTGTAGTTAATAATTAAACAACAAAAGTTTAAAAGATTATTCTGAGAATCAATACTATAAAAACTGAAAATCGATCGGTATAACACGGAAGATTATTTCCGTGTTATACCTAAAAGCTGTTTATTTTAAGTGAAAAAAGGTGCCTCCAGGATCTGTTTTTCAGATATCGATAATCTTGTTTTGAATGGCGTATTTTACAAGGTCAAGCATTGATTTGATTTCAAGCTTGTTCATTATATGATTCTTATGAGATTCAACCGTTCTTGTGCTAATGAAAAGTTTTTCAGCTATATAGCGATTGTTGTTTCCGGCCAGGATGAGTTTTAAGACCTCCATTTCCCGGTTGGAAAGCAGACTGAAATCCTTTTGGTCTTCCTCTTTCCTGGCCTTTTTGACAAAGCTTCTTAAGATTATTTTTGAAATAGTTTCCGGTAAGTATTCAACATCATTATTTACACTTAAGATAGCTTCTCTGAGTTCATGCCTGGATGTGTTTTTTGGAAGATACCCTGATGCTCCGGCCCTCAGGGAATTGAAGATAAATTCTTCATCAGTATACATTGAGAGGATCAGGATTTTGATGCTCGGGTATTTTTCATGTATCTGGCGCGTAAGCTCTATGCCGGAAATATCGGGTAGAGCAATATCTATTATGGCTAGATCAGGTGAGTTGTTTGAGAGTATTTTTAACATCATCTCCCCGGTGCTTGCTTCCGCAATGACCTCCATCTCATCCATTCCTGCTATAAGAGCTTTAATTCCATCCCGCACGATCTGATGGTCATCAACAAGGATTATCTTTATTTTCTCCATTTATTTCCGCTGTTTTGCATAAGGTATTTCAACGACAATTGTTGTACCCATACCGGCTTCCGAATTGATTTTCAGGGTTCCGCCCATCATTCCGGCCCTGTCTTTCATATTCGATAATCCGTTACCGGAAAATGCCTGGTTGTCCTCCATATTAAATCCTTTTCCATTGTCGCTTATTGTAGTTCTAAAATTTTCCTGATCCTGATTAATTTTTATTTTTATCAGGGAAGCTTCACTATGTTTAAGTGAGTTGTTTAAGGCTTCCTGAACGATCCGGTATAGATAGGTACGGTTTGTTTTACTTAAGCTTTCCTCTTCAAGGGAAGTTTCCAGGTCTACTTTGATATGACAGTTGTTTTTAATTTCTTCAGAGAGTTTTCTTATCGCAGTTATGAGCCCGAATTCAAAAAGTACTGCAGGCATAAGGTTATTCGACATTCTTCTGATTTCGTCGATGGTTGTGTCAATCGACTTTTTTACTTCCCTGATTGATTCAAACACATCACAAAGGTCGTGCCCCCGTATGTTTTCCAGCATCAACTTCAGTGCGATCAGGTTCTGTCCCAATCCATCATGCAACTCTCTGGATAATCTTTGCCTCTCAATTTCCTGGCCGTCAAAGACAGAACGTAACCTTCTGGTTCTCTCCTCTTTAAGTTTTTCGGTAATATCTTTTAGCCTGGCCGACATGTCATTGAAAGATACCCTGAGATCGCCAATTTCGTCGTAACTGTCCCCGGGGAGATTTATATCAAAATTTCCCTGGCCTATTTTCTGAGCTGCATTTTTTAGCTTTATTACCGGAGAAGTTACGGTATGGGATATGATGTAAGTGTAAATAAACAGGATCAAGGCGATGAAGGTACCTACAATAATGATGTTATTTGTTATGGCTGATAATGGAGTAAGGGCTTCCTCCAGGTCGATTTCGGCAAGTAAAGCCCAGTTTATCTCTTCGGTAACAACCGGTGCAAAAGAGCTTAATACCTTTATCCCTCTGTAATCGGGGGTAATCAGGGTCCCGCTGTCTCCGTCCAATGCCTTTTTTACTGCCTGGGTTTCAACTTTGGTGCGGAGTATTGAGGAGTTCTGAAATCTTGAATTACTTCTCATCAGATGGTCTTTCCCAACCAGATATGATTCACCTGACTCACCAAGGCCACTGTAAGGATTATCTTCCAGCATGATGCTGTTTAACGCTGAAGCGGGGATCTCTAAAACGATCACTCCATTAGAACCCTTTTCATATCCGGCTAATTTGCATACTGATAGAAAAGCATGACCGGAATTTGTAGAATCAAGATCCTTAATGACTGCGCTTTGGTATGGGATATTATTTTGTATTATTGACGAACATAAATTGCCGAATGTGCCTGATTTAAAGCTTAAGAACCTTTGGTTGCCTTGATCTAAACTGGTCTTAAGACTTATCCCGCCTGGATTTATAATGTAAAGATTCTTATAATAACCTTTTGACCTTAAATAAAAAAGCAGTTGATCAAGATTTGATGACTTTTGAATAGTTACGGTCATTTGTTCAATATCGGATGTATCCTTTAAGTTTTTATTTTTCAGGATCTCCATTATTTTATAAATGCCTTCGGAAGATGCAAGTAGTTCTATGTCGTTTTTCCTGTCTTTGAAAAAGCCTTCCAATTGCCTCTTTTTTATTACCCTTAACGTTGTAAGCTGTTCGAATGTTCTGTCGATCAATATGTTTTTAGCGGTGTAATAAGCAAAAAATGAGATGACAAGGATGATGGAAATGCCTATCAAAACAAAATTTAAAATTAACTTATCTTTAAGTGAAATGTATTTTTTCACGTTCCAGGGTTTTGATTCCAGAAGGCATCGCAAAGGTAAACAAAGAACATAGTAAAGTACGCAAAGAGTCCTGTTTTCTGACGGATAGTTTGGCAAAATACAAATGATCAATTTTCATATGCTTATCTGAAGTTTTGTATTTAACTGTATTTTTTTATATGTAAGAACTTTAATAACTATTTTTGTATTCTTTATAAAAAACGATGAAAGAGGAAAACCGAAAAAGAGGAATCTGGAGCTTTCCCTGGGGATACAGGGAAAGTTTTATTATTGCTTTATCCATCATGGTCCTGGGGTTTTTAATTCAGGCATTTACAGGCAAGGGGGTTCAATTACCAGGATGGCCGGTGAATGTTATCATTATTGTGATTTTTGTTGCTTATTTGATCCTGATATACCGTTTTGT
>JAHJRE010000116.1 GCA_018831055.1 Bacteroidota bacterium | reverse complement strand
GTTATCATCGTCTTTGTCACAGGATGCCAGGATCAGCGTAAGTGCCAGAACCGGCAAAACATACATATATTTGAGAGTTGTTTTCTTCATCGTTTTAATTTTTAAGGTTGTTAATTAATGAATTGGAATTATGAACCGCATCCCGAAGATTTGGCTTCTTTCTTTCCGCTTTCGGGTACAAGCACGTTGTCAATCACGTGAATCACACCGTTTTTTGCTACTATGTCAGTCTTTACCACCTTTGCGGTTTTATTGATCATAACACCGGAACCGTCAACAGATACATTCAAAGATGCTTTATCGTTCAAAGTTGCTACTTCTCCTGATTTTACATCAGAGGCCATTACTTTGGCATTAACTACATGGTATAAAAGAATCGGCATTAGCTGCTCCTTTGAAAGGTCATCAATGCCACCAACACCCAACTGACTGAACAAAGCAGTAAAGGCATCATTGGTCGGTGCAAAAACCGTATAAGGTCCATCGGCATTCAGGGCATCAACAAGTCCGGCCTTTACAACCGCGTCAACAAGAATGCTGAACTGTTTGTCGGATGATGCTACCTCAACAATTGTCATGCTCTTTGAAGGCTCGCTTGCAGAAACAGGAATAGTTAATCCTGCTACAAGAACTGCCATTATAATACTGGATAAGAATCTTTTTACTTTCATTTTTGTATTTTTTTATTGTTATTAAATCAGCGTTTACAAATTATAAACAAGCAAAAAGATTTTTTGTTTAATCTTTTTTATTTTTTGTTAAACAATAATACAAACAGGGCTAAAAAAAAGAGTGATCTATTCTTTGGAAAGCCATCTTTTACCGGTAAACCCGATGGCCCAGGCACCCAGGGGAGCAGTTAGAACAATACTTAGAACAGCTACGGCCAAAATAATTTCACCGGGTCCGGTATCCATACCGGCAATTTTCATTGCAGCCAACGGAGCTGCACCAATAGCAGCCTGTACTGTAGCCTTTGGGATATAAGAAATCACGACAAACCAGCGTTCCTTGAAATTCAGGTTGGTTCCCAGGAGGCATAACCAGGATCCGAGGCTTCTTCCTACAAGTCCTGTAAAAATCAAAAGTAATCCGGCTAAACCCGACTCAAAAGCCACATTTATGTTTACTGCCGATCCAACCATGGTAAACAAAAGGATCTCGGCAATCACCCATACCTTTGCAAACTTCAGGCTAAGTTCATGTGCATATTTGTCTCTTTTCTCAAGGATAATAAAACCGATGGCCATAACAGACAGCAATGCCGCAAACGGAATCCAGTGACTTATCAGATGCTCAACCCTCATTAGCAAAACAGACACAGCCATGATGATCAATACTCTTTTTGTGGCACGGGGATTAAAACGATCAAATAACTTATAAAGTAAAATACCTATCCCTAATCCTACAACAATCCCGAGAATGATAGAAATGGGGATACCGGCAAGAGCCCAGGCTATATTGACGCTGCTTCCGGTATAAATTCCTATCAGGATGGAATACAAAACAATCACAAATACGTCGTCGATGGAGGAAGCTGCCAGTATCAAAGTCGGAATACCTTTGGCCGTGCCTCGTTTTTTTTCTATCAGGTTGATCATCATGGGAACCACTACTGCCGGACTAACTGCACCGAGTATGGTTCCCAGGATTGCACTTTCCAGATATGTTAAACCGAACAGCAAGGGAGCAAGAAGGGTTATTACGCCTGCCTCTATAACAGCCGGGACAAATGACAAAAACAAAGCGGTTTTTCCTACCTTATTTAATGTATCTTTTCTCAGTTCAAATCCCGCCCTTAAAAGTATCACCAGCAAAGCGGCAAGCCTCAGTTCACCTGAAATATCGATCAACTCCGGATTCAGCAGATTTAATACGTATGGACCGAATAAAACACCTACCAGTAATATTCCAACTAACTCGGGAATTTTCATTTTCCTGAACAACCATGCAGCCAGCAAACTGGCAATGATCACTTCGGCAAGAGAATCAAGCATAATGCTCTTTTTAATGGGTTACGGCAAAACAAGCTTGCTTTGCAAAGATGAGAAAAAGAAATTTAATACTATAACTGCCTAAGCATGAATGATATATTCCTTAATATCTGCCTTGAAGTTTTTAAATCAGCAATGATTTTTATAATTATTTCATTTGCAATTTTTACGCTAACTTAGTTTTTTATTTCCGGATTGACTGATTTTAAAACATGGATAATCATAAAACACTTAAGAAGGAACTATACAATATAATTTTCGAGGCAAATACTCCAGGAGGAAAGGCTTTCGACATCATGCTGCTCATTTCCATTTTGTTGAGCGTGATTGTTGTTTTCCTCGATAGCGTTGCTTCGATTCATCACGAGTTCGGTCATGAATTGTACCTTGCAGAATGGTTTTTTACCATTCTTTTTACCATTGAATACATTCTGCGGATTTATTCCACTACCCGGAAAATACGATACATTTTCAGTTTTTATGGCATCATTGACCTGTTATCTATTCTTCCGACTTTTATCAGCCTGATCCTCGCGGGCACCCAGTTTCTTATTGTCATCAGGACATTGCGGCTCATGCGGATTTTCCGTATCCTGAAACTTGACAGGTATGTAGGAGCTTCAAGCTACCTTGCTCAGGCAATCCGGTCTGGCAGACATAAGATAATGGTATTCCTTACAACCGTGTTTTCCATTGTTATCATTGTGGGTGCCATGATGTATCTGATTGAAGGTCCGGCCAATGGTTTCACCAGCATCCCTCGCAGCATTTACTGGGCAATCGTCACACTGACAACGGTTGGTTATGGGGATATTGCGCCTCAAACTGTCTGGGGACAGTTTCTGGCATCACTGATCATGATCCTTGGTTATTCGATTATTGCTATTCCCACCGGCATAATTACTGCAGAAATGACCCGGAAGAAAGCAAGTAAAGAGCAGAATAGTATATGCAAACATTGTGGAAAGCACGATCATGAAGACGGGGCAAGGTTTTGTAGCCATTGTGGATCGGGTCTTTCCGATAACTTATCGGAAACGACCGATTCCTGATAAATATTTGCCTGAGAATAAATATTCTGCTAACTTGAGAGGGTTAAATTTAATTTATTTATGAAAATGTCTCTCCCAGGAATAATCAACTTAAAAACCAGCCATAGTATTGGTTTGGTTTTGGCTGCTTTCATTCTTCTTTCATCCTGCGAAAATGAATTTGATATGACCGGCGAGTGGGCGGAAATCCCCGTTGTGTATTGCCTTCTCAATACACGCGACAGCGTTCAGTATGTGCGTGTTCAACGGGCCTATCTTTCCGATGACCCCTATCCCTGCATGATGATGAAAGATTCCATCTACTATCCTCCTGAGGAACTGAAAGTATCCCTGCTCAGGATAGAAGAGGATGAACCCGTTGGCGACACAATCTTTTTCCACCCTACTTCAAGAATAACCAAAGAAGACGGGGATTTCACCAAGGAGGGCCATGTGATTTACGTCTCTTCCACGAGATTAGCCGGGAATACCATGTACCAGCTAACCGTTGAAAACAAAAGGACCGGAATCATCGCAAAATCGAGAACCACAACCCTGGGAAATTACAACCTTGACTATTCTTACCTTGAAACCCGATACTATAACCGGGCAATGTATCCAGCGGAAATGCTGGACTACCATTCTACTCTGAATCCTGCATTCTATGATATGAGGATAGTCAGGTTCCTTTACCTCGAAGAAAAGGATGACAGCGTTTCTCAAAAATATATTGACTGGATACCACAGCTTCAGCCACTTACTAAAAACAATCCCGAAGATGATACATTACAACACCAGTTCAATGATTATTATTACGAGTTTCTCTCGCAACAAATACCAATAGATCCTGATGTGAAAAGAACGGCTGTTGGCGTAGACCTGATGTTGCTTATCGGCAACCGGGATGTCTTCGTGTATATGGAACTTGCCCAACGCCCCGATTACTATATCACCATCTTCGAATATTCCAATATTGAAAATGGATACGGACTGTTCTCCAGTCGATATAATTATAATTTCTTCGCCCAGAAATTAAAACCGGAAACACGCGATAGCCTTTCCTGGGGAAGGTTTCTATACTATCACAGGTTTGCCGATTCCGAAGGTAATTGGCACTAAAACATATAAAAAGGGATAGACGGTCGGTGACCGTCTATCCCTTTTATATAATATTAAATTAGTTTATTAATGGCTTAGGATCAGTTTCTGTACTTCCGACCGATCGCCGTGTTTGAGGTTAACGAAATAGCATCCCTGAGGCAGGTCACTACCGTCAAAATCATACTTAAAGGATTCTGAGCCACTGATTCTATCTTCAATGGAGAATACTTCAGCACCCAGGATGTTGTATACCTTTAAAGTCCAATGCTCATTAGTTTGAACACTGATCTCAAAGGTTGCGTTTCCATTTGCCGGATTTGGATAAATAGACAAATTGCTGCTCACTGAGCCCGGGTCATCAATACCGGCCAGACTGTTGATCACCAGCGGTATATCCGGAGTTCCAAATGTTGAACTCATCCCGAAATCATCAAAAGCTTTCAGATAATATTCTGTTCCCTGGTCGGTGATAAACTGTGCAGGAATCTCTCCCTGATAGGTTGAACCGCTCACCAGATTCATATTTGCAACATCATACACAGGATTACCTCCTTTATTTCTGTAATACAGGAATCCCTCAGCCACATAATTTGTAATGTCTGTAATTTCTGCGTTTATGGTTACAGGCTGATTATACGGGGCAGTTGTAACAGGGGTGTGGGTAATCACCGGCAATACATTGGGTAATACTGCAATGCCATATGGATTATTGCCCGGGTCAATGGTTGGATCTGTTGAACCCAGTTGCCCGTCGGTTGCATAAATGTAATAGAACACACCTGGCTCGAGCACATCATTGGCAGGTATCTGTGCCGACCAGATATTGTTACCCTGGTCGGTCATAGGAACCGTTGTATATCCTGTCTGTGATGCTTTCCGGTAATAAAGTGTTGCCGACTGTGTAAATGGCGTTTCCGGATCGGTTATCTCAGCGGCAATGGTCAGTGCAACATTCTGTAACTGGCCCTGGTTCCCCAGATTAATGGTTTCCTGGGTACGATGGATTACAGGTGCGCTTCCTGAGTAAATGATTTCGAGCGACAAGCCTCCGGCATAACCGTAGGAATCATAGGCGGCAAAGCCATAGGAATAGATGCCGAAGGGAGTTCCTCCTGTATTTACAAGGGTATGGGATCCTTCCGTTATAGCTATTCCTGCTCCTGAATACCCTGTGGTACCGATAGAGGTAAACATGGTTGGATCGACCGGAGTTCCATCAAGTTGCAAGGTTGCTATTCCTGCGGTTGGAATGGTAACTGTAACATAATGGTATAAAAAACCTGCACTCGGCGTAGCAAAAGTATAATGATCCATGAACTGTTCTGATGGAGGTATCAGCATCATAAACGGGTCTCCGTTTTGTGAAAGGTTCAGATCCCAGTCATCCCCATTGGCATACTGCATTACCAGGATGGGATTGGATGCTTCGATCTCAGCCGGATCGGTTAAAATGGTTTCGTAGAAATCGCCAAAATTCAGGGTAGCAACTAAAGCTCCGTCAATATAAAGGTTGGTTCCGTTTGAGGCTGACAGCATCCTCCAGGTATCTCCATTTTCCCTTCCCTGTAATGGGAAAGCAATAAAATAGGAGCCCCAGGTGCTGACCGGCGGGATCTGCTCAACGATGTGATCGCAGGCTGCTGTATTCTGAGGCACGCTGGCACAGGCATTTCCTGCAAAAACAGCAACCGGAAGTGAAGACTGAATAACCGTACCAGTGAGATCCGCACTGGGATCGTTCGACAGGAAACATTGTACCTGATAAGCCTCGCCCCTGTTCAACAAAACATTAAAGGGCAGACCGGCAGGCTGTCCGTTGTATGTTGCACAGGAAGGAGTTATGGTAACGGTCACATTATCGTAAGGGCTCACGATCCCGATCTGTGAGATCAGGGTCTGGTCTACTGCACCACTGAACCATGTAAGATTGGGATATGACATCAAAAGATATTGATTTGCAAGGATATCCAATGGCAGCCCCAGATATCCGTCGGAGGAATGGGACCTCAGGCTGACTCCGTAAACTGCAACCTCCTGGTCCGAAACAATATGAATCCCTTTATACTCCTTACTTTCGCTGGTAGAAAGCTGAACGTCGTTGGGAAGCGTAACCCTTGTAATGGAGCCCGGAGTAGCCGTAAAGGCTTCATAGAAAGATAAACCCGGAATCTCTACAAAACCGGTGGCACTGAGGTCGCTTGTGATATCCAGGTATATGCCGCTGACAAGAAGGTCATGATTCCTGGGCATCATCAGCCAGAACTCCGTGCCTTTATTGTCGATCTGTACCCGGTTTACGGGAATCAGATTCTCAACCTCCCAACCCTCAGGCATGGGAATGTTTGAACGATATACGGTCGGTTGATAATTGTCGATGTTAGCCTGTTGAAGGGCCGGGTCAACGTTGTGATTTACACAAGGACTTACTATTTGTCCAGGATTATTCTGGCTTATAGCAGAATTGAACCCGGTAAATAAAATTAAAGCCCCGAAAGTTAATAGAGTAATGGTCTTTTTCATAGTCATTAGTTTAATTGGACAATAAATTACTTTAGTTAAGAAACTTACGTAAAGTTACAAATTAGATTAGACAAAAAGCAATACTTGTTATGTCTTTATTATTATATGCTGTACTTCATCGAATAAAAACCATGAAACACCTGATAAATGCCTCACTCTTAAATGCGAAAAATACGGAATTTTACGTATTATCATTTCTGCTATTGCTTTTTGGTTCTTTACTCCCTATTTTTGGACAAAATAAATCAAATGAATTTTCATACGGTAAATAGCGCATGGTGGTGGCACAGGAATATACCCTGCGTAAACAGCATTGCCGTATGATTTAGAAGCAACTAAAAATATATAAAAGCAAGGAGGAATGTTGTTTACAGCGTTCCTCCTTCTTTTTTTTAAACCAAACCTAAATATTATAAAACCATGGAAACTAATTACAAGATTCAACTCAACGAAAGTGAAATGCCACGAAGATGGTATAATATCCTGGCCGATATGCCCAACCTTCCAAAGCCTCCTTTACATCCAGGTACCCTTCAACCTATAGGGCCTGATGATTTGGCTCCCTTGTTTCCGATGGGGCTGATTGAACAGGAAGTTTCAACGGAAAGGTTTATCGATATCCCGCAGGAAATTCTCGACATTTACAGGATATGGAGACCAAGTCCTTTAATCAGGGCAATGCGGTTTGAAAAAGAACTGAACTCTCCTTGCAGGATATATTTTAAGTATGAAGGAATAAGTCCTTCAGGTTCTCACAAAACCAACACCGCCGTTGCTCAGGCATACTATAATGCCCGTGAAGGAGTGAAAAAAATGACAACGGAGACCGGTGCGGGCCAGTGGGGAAGCGCTCTCAGCTTTGCATGCCGGCAGTTTGGCATCGACCTGAAGGTCTTTATGGTCAAAGTAAGCTATGAGCAAAAACCTTACCGCCGGTCTATGATGCACACATGGGGTGCGGAAGTAATTCCTTCTCCCAGTATGGAAACCGAATCGGGCAGGAAAATCCTTACCGAACATCCTGATTCACCCGGCAGCTTAGGTATTGCTATTTCCGAAGCGGTGGAGGTCGCAGCAAAAAATCCCGATACGAAGTACTCTCTTGGAAGTGTCCTGAATCATGTCCTCCTGCATCAAACTATTATAGGAGAAGAAGCATTGAGGCAATTCAGTAAGGTAAATGATTATCCTGATATTGTTATAGGATGCTTCGGGGGTGGGTCTAATTTCGCCGGTATCAGCCTGCCTTTCCTGCGATATAATATCATTGAGGGCAGAAATACACGATTTATCGCCGTTGAACCAAATTCCTGTCCCAAACTTACCAGGGGTAAATTCACCTATGATTTCGGGGATACGGTTGGTCTAACCCCATTAATCCCTATGTATACTTTAGGACATGAGTTCATACCTCCCGGTATTCATGCCGGTGGCTTGCGTTACCACGGAGCCGGAGCTATCATCAGCCAACTGCTTCACGATGATCTCATCGAAGCCCGCGCCGTTCCCCAACTGGAAACTTTCGAAAATGCCGTGAAATTCGCACGATGCGAAGGGATCATCCCTGCCCCTGAAACGGCCCACGCCATCGCTCAGGTAGCCAGAGAAGTGGAGATTGCCAAACAGGAGGGGAAAAGCAAGACTATTCTGTTTAATTTCTCCGGCCACGGGTTGATCGATTTGGCAGCTTATGACCAGTATTTCGCCGGGCTCCTGGAAGATTATTCCATAACCGAGGAGGAGATAAACCACAGCCTTAATGCTTCCGTGAAAGTCTGAGTCCGGAATTTTCCTGCAAAGATTTAAATAATTACTATAGTTCTGGGTTTATTGCATCGTATCTGTCCACCGGGTCTTTAATCCGGTGGACAGTTTTTATTCTTTGTCGCCCCGTAAAGAAAGTATTTCCGAGGCTATTTCCTCTATTGACTTCCCGGTAACGTTGACCTGAGTCCATCCCGGATGCCGGCGAAAAACCGAAGCAGCAAATAACAACTCTTTCCTGGCATGCTCGTGAGTTGCATAATCACCGGTGGTACCGCCCAAATGCTCTTCCCTGACCTTCCTGAGCTTACATAACGCAGCCGCGTTGGTGGTGAGAAAGAAAACCTTCTCTGAAGAAACCTTATCCAGCTCCTCTGGTGGAGCAATATTCAGCACTAAGGGTACATTTGCGACAAACCACCCCTTGAACGCCAGATAAATGGAAACCGGAGTCTTAAAAGTCCGTGAAACCCCTACCAATACTATTTCCGATTTGCACAACTCCTCAGTCCTCTTACCGTCATCATGCTTGAAGGCAAACTGCATAGCATCTATCCTTTGGAAGTATTCACGGTTGATCTCATGAAAAAGACCGGGTTTCTGAGAAGGTGCATTCTGAAACTGCTGTTCAAGCCGTCCTAACAGCGGACCCATCAGATCAATGGTTTCTACATTATACAAACGGCCGGCTCTTACCATTTCACGTCGAATCCCACTTTTTACAAGGGTGTGAACGACAAAACCCCTGTTCCTTAGCACCTCATCCATTACATTCTGAATGTCTGATTTTGTTCTTACTTCAGGAAAAACCCTGATAGTATAGGGAATATCAGGAAATTGGGTTAATGCAGCGTTCAGCGCCTGTGTTGCCGTTCTTCCTGTTCCGTCGGAGACTACATAAATGGTAAACATGTCCAGCCTATATTTTTCCCGTTTGAAACCGTGAATAAATATAGGCAATTTCTCCGGCTGCTCATTTACTATTTGCTGCGAAAAGGCCGTTCCGGACAAAAATAGTTTTTCCTGGAACCAGGACAATGGCCCTTTAAAAAGGAGATCCGGATGGAAAAGTACAGGTCCATTCCTGAAAAATGGTTAAACCCGAGCAATCCGGATAACTTCTCGGTTCCCACCGTGAAATTATATATGCGGATCGCAGCTCCAAGCCGGGGTTCACGCCAGTCATACAGCGACAGGGGAAGACTGATCCCAATCATCG
Organism: Bacteroidota bacterium; assembly: GCA_018831055.1. Lineage (NCBI taxonomy): Bacteria > Pseudomonadati > Bacteroidota > Bacteroidota bacterium. The sequence continues at coordinate 2,556 of JAHJRE010000116.1, read as the reverse complement.
TGCTTTCAAACCTGGGAATCAGGGCGAATACCGAAGGCCGGTACAGATAATTGGCATGGAGTCTCACCGGATGAACCGCCGTTGCGTTCAGATAATAATTCCTGTAAAGATGATAGTCGTACTGCAAGCTTAAGGCAAAAGGCATCATCATGGTAAACTCCCGGCCGCTTTGTGCACAAGTGGGTGAACCGCAAAAACGCCGGCTCAGGTCACGGCTGAAATCATTGATGGTCTTGTATGTCTTAATAATGGAGTCCGCATTCTCCCAATACGCTGAACTATGATCATATTTATAGGTTAATGCATTGGATGAAAACTTCACCCATCCCAAATCCAATACGGAAAACCCTATCCGATAAATGTAATCCTCATAATCCGATTCGCAAATTTTTCTTACCGGCCGCAAAGTAGAGATCTTTTTAGTCTTTGTATAAGTAAAACCCAAATCAACTGCAAAACCCCTCCCCTTCACCGGGTCACCGTAAAAAAAATCATTACTGGAATAGTCCAGTGGCAGAGCATAACCCATTTCAGCATCCAGGTCGGCAATATCGATATCATGTCCGTTCGGTACGTAATAATCAGTCTGATAACCGTTGAAATACGTTCCTGCATGACCCAGGATAAGCTTTGCGGTAATTCCTGCCGTAACTGCATTTGCATACCTTTTCCTGAGTAACATAGCCCAACTTAAACCTATCTCGCTCCATACCATGGTAGCCATGTGGTAATCTTCAGGATGCTCATACTGAATATTATACTGTGGAGTATATTCCAGACCGTAGTAAAAGAAATTTGCCATGTCGTATGGCAAATCCCGGATCACCATCATGGAACGCATGGATGTTTGCAAGGCAAATGCATGTTTCCCGGAAACCACAAGTGCAGATGGTCCGCTTATTCTTACCTGGGTGTGCGTGAACTTATCTCCGGGAGAATCAAATGTGTAAAACGGCCTCTCCCCTATCGCATACTCGCTGGTATGCATCGGAAAGGAATAACCTGATTTGAAAAAATTCATAAAGCTGTAATCCCCGGCAGATTGATACAGAAAATTGTTCTCAAGGAACAGCCCGGCAGAAACCAGATTGATATCCAGATAATAACGGGAATGATACAAGCCTGCAGGGTTAATCATGGATGCATGAATACCGGCATAATCGCCCGTAACCATGCCCAGCATTTCCTGTGCATTGCTACGAACCGTATTCATTGTCAAAACAAGAACAATGGCTGCGATTTTATATGCCTGGTCTTTATAACTTCGCATACCTTTAATAATAAAGGTTTCCCTGTATAAGAGTAAAGGGGAAAGCACTGAATGTTTCAGTTTTTCCCCGCGACTAAATTATGAATGATTGAATATCAATGCAATGGGGTTTTTCCATACTTTTTCAAGACAAACTCTGGAAAAACCATTAGAGTAATAAGGCTTTACTCCGCCTTCACGAATCTTTCATTGAAAGTGTATTCACCCGCCCGGATACGCAGGAAATATGTTCCGGTTGCCAACGATGAAGTCCTGAACTGCAGCCTTGCCGGTCCTTGCTCCTGCCAGCCAAATCCTTCCATTATAACAACATTACCTGTTATATCCATTACCTCCAGGCTGATGCTTGCAGGCTTTTCCAGGAAGAAGTCAAGATTCACCATATCCTTTGCAGGATTTGGATAAACATTAATATCAAGGGCAGAGTTCAGTTCTGCAAACCCTGTACCTGTTGAAACGGAGAAATAGGCAGTATCAATGAAGCCAAATTCGGTTCCTGTGGCAATATAATTGCTGCCGCCATAATACAGTGCATAAAAGCCCGGAAGTATGAGTCCATCACCTCCACTGTCGTATATTCTGAACTGGTAACAATCCTCATCATTGATCTCCAGTTCCTGGGATAGCATTGTATTGGCCTGAGTATATGGTCCTCCGGAGTGGACAACTCCGCCGCCTGAGTTCAGGATTTCCCATGTGATCTCTTCAGGATGGGTATCGGTGCGTATCAGAAAATTAATTATGGTAGGAGCCACCACGGCTTTTGCAAATTCATGATGGAGCGTATCGTTCTTGACATATTCATCGGTAATCCCGTTGGGATCTGAAGTATAAATTACCAGGTCGTTCATATCCTCAATGCTGAATGATATTTCAGGAAGTCCGATAATAGCTGATTCCAGGAATGACAGACTACCGCTCCAGGGAACAGTATGAAGTTCTTCCCCGTTAACATGATAATGGATATTCATGGAAGTAACCTCATTTCCGCCATTATTGCGGATCGTCACTACAGGGGTCACAACTCCCAGACAGTTCGTCTCACTGATGTTTCCAACGGCAGTCACTGTCACCTCAGTGTTGTATAAAGGAGTCAAAGGATCTGCGGAACTATTGGCAGCCTGTTGAACCTCCTTGCCGGCATTATCCTGGATGAATCCCACAACTCCAAGCATGTCCATATCGTAAATATTCTGAAGTGCCCAGGAACCTTGAATGATCATATAATCTCCCGGTTCGAAGGATCCAGGCAAAGTGGTACCATAATGATCAGGGATCATCTTTTT
>JAHJRE010000115.1 GCA_018831055.1 Bacteroidota bacterium | reverse complement strand
TTCCCCTGTTTGTCAAGTTTGTAGAACATGGGTGTCCAGTGTTCACTGGCCCACAAAACATCCTCGATGGGATCGTAAGCCATGCCACGGATCCTGAATGAAGTCTGGTGTGTGCTGATAAGGGTTTTATTATCCAGGTCGAGTACGTAAAAAAAGAAGTCATTCGGACTACCATAGAAATACTGTTCATCATAAGCCATATCCCTTACATGACCAACCCCGGTAATGACAAAGCGTTCTATGATATTACCCGTCAGTTCATACCTGGCAAGGCTGTCATCAAGCCATTGTGTTGAATAAATGTAATCTCCATCTGTTTCTGCCCCGTATTCACCGATATATGCAATGGTCGGGAAGGAGAAAAAGAGTTCAAATGTATCTCTTGCTGCAATGGTCTGGTCGATCTGACAGTTTGGAGCCAGTTCGATGTTTTCTTGTTGTGCCTGTAATAAAAAAGGAACTAAAAACACAAATAGTAAAAGCTTTTTCATGATGGTTTAATTATTTGTTAAAAATAGGAATTTCAATCCAATGAGTCAACGTTTGGAAAAAAGGTTGTATCCTTATCCTGAATATGTGTGCATTTGGGTTTTATTGGTTATATTTGACGTTATTAATTCAAATAAACATGCTATCCATGAAAAAAATCCTACTGATTTTCATTGTCCTGGCCTTTATTATGCCGGTTTTCTCCCAGGAAGAGACCCTGCCGGATAATAATGTTTCCAGGAGCCTGGAGGAATTCGGGCTGATGCATGTTACCGACCTTTGCGGTGATTTTACCATCACCGATTCCGATGGGGTAACATGGAATCTCTATGAACAGCTTGATCTGGGAAAAACTGTTTTCCTGGACCTGTTCTTCACCACTTGACCGAGTTGTCAGTCATATGCAGCACTTATTGAAGCTGTGTATGTCGCGTATGGCTCCGGTGAGGAAGATCTCCTCATGTGGGGCTTGTCTCCTCAGGACAACAACACCCAGATTAACAACTACAAAACATCTTATGGTATCACCAACCCTTGTGCCGGAACACAGGGGGGAGGCCCCGAAGCTATTGATGTTGTTATCGCCGGGCAGAATTTCCTGGGGTACCCTACTTACTGTATTGTTTGTCCTGACAGGACACTATACTTTGACGTCTGCTGGCCTCCCACGGCAACCTGCTTCGATCCCTATATCGAAAGCTGTGTACCACCGCTGGCCGCCAATTTTTCTGCCAATGTTGATCAGGGCTGCGCAGGACTTACCGTGTTTTTCTCCGACCAATCGGCAGGTAATCCGACTTCCTGGAACTGGACCTTTGAAGGCGGTGACCCGCCTGCTTCAACCTTCCAGAACCCGGTCGTTGTTTATAACAGCGCCGGTGAGTTTGATGTAACCCTTGAAGTTACTGCCGGTTCAGCATCCAATACAAAAACAGAAGATAATTTTATCAACGTTTTTGCCTTGCCGGATGTAACATTTGAACCTCTCGATACCGCCTGCCTTGAATGGCCTCCCTTCGAGCTGATCGGAGGTGCACCCGAAGGTGGAGATTATTCAGGACCGGGTGTCACAGACAATATCTTTGACCCGGCAACCGCAGGCACGGGAACCCACACCATTATCTATACCTACGAGGATGAAAATGGTTGTGAAAACTCTGCCAGCCAGGATATCGTGGTCGATGTTTGTGCAGGATTGAAGGGAAACCATAATAACGCCTTCAAAATCTATCCCAACCCTTCTGATGGAATGTTTAACATTTCCATTAAACATCAGGGGCAAATCAGCATCACGGTTTACAACCTGCTGGGAGGGGTGGTACTCGAACAGTCTGCCATTATTAACGGTAATGATATGATCCTGCTTAACCTGGAAGATATTCCGGGTGGATTGTATATTTTAGCCTTAAAAACTGATTCCGAATCCTTTGTGGAAAAAATCAGGATAGTCCGTTGATAATCATAGTTAACTTTTAATCCCTTGGTGCTGTTTTTTCCCTGCAATGGAACAGCAGTATCGAGGGATTTTTTTATTGTGTTTCAAAGAAGAAATAAGTATCTTTGGTTGTATTATATGAACAGGATTTTCGAAAAGGTACTTATCATTACGATTCTGGCTTTTCTTTTTCCGCCTTTATTGCAAAGCCAGCACTGCCTTCCTGAGGGTATCACATTTTACACACAGGAACAGATTGATCTGTTTCCATCAAATTATCCGGGATGCACAGCTATCGATGGAGGTGTGACTGTTACAGGTGATTTTATTCAAAACCTGGACAGCTTAATGGGGCTCAATACTATTGGTGGAAGT
>JAHJRE010000114.1 GCA_018831055.1 Bacteroidota bacterium | reverse complement strand
TCATAACTCATAACTCATAACTCATAACCCCCTATCAAATGCGCTTCCGTGTTAAAGATCTTCTCATTGAAATTAAACCCGGGTATTTCGGCAAACAGGAGGTAGGCATATTTAAGGGTTTCGGCCAGGAAGAAGCTTTCTATCTGGTCTGACTTCTCCATGGTTCTGACATCCCTGATGGCGGCGAAACCTGCATCGGTTTTGCAATGCTGTAAAATGCTTTGGAACATCACCTTACCCATTTCCAGGTATTTTTCATCGCCGGTTTTATGATAGAGGTAGGTGGCAGATTCAATATTTTCAGGACGAAGCACGTAGGATGGCCAGAGGATTTCAAAGTTGCTGTAATCTATGGTTTCCGGTTCTATTCCATGTTTTGTCCACATCAGGAAGCAGTTTTCCTGAAGTGCTTTAGCTCTGGTTATATCTCCGCTGAGTACCAGCAAACCAGGCATGAAGGCATCCAGGGCCCCGAAGCGGGTTCCGGTTCTTTCTCCTGTGTACATATTGGCCTGACCATACCATAAGCCGCCGTATGTAGTATCGGCAAGGTATTTATTCACAGCCTGGATACCGGCATCAAACATATCCTGAAAATCCTTATCATTGAACAGTTTTGCTGATTTCAGATGATATTCATAGTATGAATCGATCATAGCAGAAATGTGGCTTTGTTGGTTGATCCATTCGCCGGTCATCACATTGATGGTAGTTCCTACCAATCCGATATCTGATCTTCTGGAGAATAAAGCAGTAACAGCCTGTTTTGCTTTATCATAATACACCGGGTTTCCGGTAAGTTTGGACAGCGTTCCGAATTCTACTGTAAGAGTACCGATTTCAGCAGGGTTGTTGATGGAATCGCGGGTCATACCTGTGATCAGGTTAACATAGCGGAAAGGCATTCCTGTGGGAGTATCGAAAGCAGGGAGCAAGCGGTTGGCCAGGTCGGTGGCAAGTTCCAGGAAGCGGGGTTCACCGTCGAGTTGATAGGCGGCAATGAGCCCGCCAAGCAACCGTATGGTAACTTCAAAAACCTGAACATCCATATTATAATTGAATGACAATGAATCCAGAATCAGGTCTTTTGCTTCATTTGCTTCTTTCTGGAGACCCATGAGGATCATTGTGTCAAAAGCATCAACGGGAGTCATCAGCAGGGAATGTGCATACCAGTCGTGATAACTTCTCGAGAGGGGTTTGAGGGCGTCATGGCCCCAGGCATATTGTTTATAGCCGTTCCAGGCATGCAGGAATGCCTCTTTTACTTCGGCGGCCATTTCCTCTTTACTGAGGTTATTTAAGGTAGCATTCTGAGTTCCGGTCTCGGTTGTCGGTCCGGTACACGCGATCAGTCCAGTTAGAAGCATTGGCAGGAAATATTTTTTCATTATTCAATAATTTATGATCCCGGGTTACCGGTTTTTCTTTCAAGTACTTTATGAACGGCTCCTGCAATATCCATGGCCTTCATGCCGTACTTCATCATAAGTTCATCCGGTTCACCGCTTTCCCCGAAGCTGTCGGGCATCCCGACGAATTCCATGGGTACCGGGCAATTTCTGACAACGTATTCGGCAACTGCGGAACCCAGTCCGCCTGTGATCTGGTGTTCTTCTGCTGTTACTATAGCACCTGTTTCCTCGGCTGCTTTCAGGATAGCATCTTCATCCAAAGGTTTGATGGTGTGCATGTTGAGCACACGGGTTTTGATGCCTTCTTCGGAAAGCATTTCTGCTGCCTGAAGGGCTTCCCAGACCAGGTGGCCGGTAGCGATCACGGTAACGTCACCACCTCGGTTCATGGTTTGGGCTTTACCTATTTCAAAGTTTTGGTTTTCGGAGCTGAAGTCGGGTACCGGAGCTCTTCCAAAGCGCACATAAACCGGTCCTTCGGCTTTATTAATGGCTGCAACGGTGGCCATCCTTGTCTGTGTCGCATCACAGGGAGAAATGACGGTCATGTTAGGAAGTACCCGCATCACTGCGATATCTTCCAGTGCCTGGTGGGTGGCGCCATCCGGTCCGACCGACACCCCGCTATGAGCACCTCCGATGATAACATGAAGATTGTTATAGCACACAGAAATCCTGATGAAGTCGGTAGTCCTTAGTGCTGCAAAAACGCCATAGGTAGCAAATACCGGTACTTTACCCGATAAAGCCAAACCTGCGGAGACACCGATGCAATTTTGTTCTGCAATGCCCAGCGAGATAAAACGGTCGGGATATTCTCCGGCAAATATGTCCATGCCAACGGAAGAGGTTATATCTGCACCTATCCCGACTATCTGTTTATTGCGCCGGGCGGCTTCAAGCACACCTTCCCCGAAACCTTGTTTTGTAGGCTTCAAGCCCCTGTTTTCGTATATACTCATAAAAATGACAGCTTTTATTCCTGATAATATTCTTCAATTTCCCTGATAAAATCCAGCGCTTGTTGCTGGTTTGGTGCTTTTCCATGCCAGTGGTAATCATCTTCGATGCTTTTCACTCCCTTACCCATCTTCGTTGACGCGATAATCACGGTAGGCTTGCCTTCGGTATACCTGGCTTCTTCGAGGGCATAGATCAGATCTTCCATATTATGGCCGTTGCAACTGATGGCATGCCAGCCGAAGGAGCGCCATTTATCGGTAAGGGGTTCAAGGTTCATAACGTCTTCCGTCCACCCGTCGATCTGAACATAATTACGATCAACGATGGCAGTCAGATTATCGAGCTTATGATGAGCGGCGCTCATGGCAGCTTCCCAGATAGAGCCTTCCTGAAGCTCTCCGTCACCATGAATGCTGTAAACATGCCAATCCTTTTCTTCCAGTTTTCCTGCAAGGGCGACACCTACGGCAACAGAAAGTCCCTGGCCCAGTGATCCTGCCGATAATTCCAATCCGGGTAACCCAAACTCCTTTCCAGGATGGCCTTGAAGCCTGCTTCCCAGTTTCCTTAACGTCATGAGTTCATCTACCGGGAAATAACCTGCATGCGCAAGCGAAGCATAAAGCACCGGCGCTACGTGCCCTATAGAAAGGATCAACCTGTCACGGTCTTCCCACTCAGGATTCTCCGGCTTGTGATTGAGAGTATTAAAATACAAGACAGTGAAAATATCTGCCAGTCCGATAGACCCGCCAAGGTGCCCGGATCCGGCGTTTGCAAGACTTTTTACTATATCTATCCTGATTTTTTTGGAAATGGAATCAAGTGTTTCAATATCCATAAAGCTGATTTTTTTTCAAAGATTTATAAAAAAGTAAACAGCAGCTACAATACTGTAAGCCAGTTTCATCATGGTTCCGGCCAGGAACCCTATAAATGAGCCGAATGCAGCCCGCAGCGACTCGCGGCTGTCACGCCCTCCGGTCGATTCCCCAATATAAGCTCCTAAAAAAGGACCCAGAATGATCCCTAAAATACCGAATGGACCGATGGTAATTCCTAAAAGGGGCAGTATAACCACAGCAATAACCAGTCCGATAATGCTACCCCAGGTACCCCTCTTGGTCCCGCCGAATTTCTTTGTACCGATAACAGGAACAATATAATCAAGTGCGGTAACACCTATCATAATCAAGGCCATTATAACAAGGAAATCTTCTGTGAACGGTGCGTCATCTTTGAGCTGAAGGATGAGTAAAGCCCCATAACTCAAAACCTGTCCTGGTAAAACCGGTAATACACAGAAAATAAAACCCAGAAATAATAACACAATCCCGATTATGATCCAGAGAATATCCATAATAGAAAATAAGTAAAAATATGAGATCAAAGATAAGGTTTATAAACCGGAAAGTAAAACCGTAAAAAATCCTTTTAAAATTTTATGAGTATTGGAATGAATGAAATCAGGTTGCAGGCTTCAGGGTACAGGTTGCAGGTTGCAGGTTGCAGGTAGTTTGAGCAAGGGTAGTGAGTAATGAGTTGTCACTTGTAACCTGTCACATGTAACCTGTACCCTGAAGCCTGCAACTTTTTGTTAATGTTTAGGAATATTTAAAAGATACAATTTTATCCCGGCGAAAAAAGTTCTTTTTCCAATAATTCCATAACCTCAGTTGCTTTACCCTGCAGGAAGATATCGGTTATGGAAAATGTATAGTTAGATTTTCCGACATTTACTTCAATGATTTTAGCGCCGTTTTGTTTTGCAATTATTGGGATTTGACTGGCCGGCATGATCTCTCCGGTTGTGCCGATGATCAGAAACACATCTGAACTGTTGGCTGCCTGAATAGATGCCATATAGGCATCGCTGGGGATACCTTCACCGAAAAAAATGAAATCGGGTTTGAGCAATCCTCCGGTTTCCGGACAGCGGGGAGGCATTTTGTCAAATCCTATCTCGTTCACATGATACCGTTTCCGGTTGGTCATGCTGGTCAGATATCTTGAATTACCATGAAATTCATGCACTTTGCGACTTCCTGCATCCTGATGCAGATTGTCAATGTTTTGTGTGATCACGGCATCCAGGAGGGATTCTTTCTCCATCCTGGCAAGTACTTCATGAGCTTTATTGGGCTTGGCTTTACCGAAGAAATCATAAAATATCTCTTTAATTACTGCCCATGATTCTGCAGGATGCATCTGAAAATAGTTAATATCCAGGATTATGGGGTCGTATTTGCTCCAGATCCCATCTTCGCCCCTGAAAGGGGGAATCCCACTTTCCACAGAAATGCCGGCACCCGTGAAAGCTGTTGTTTTGCGCGATTTTTTGATTAATCCGGCAGCCTCTTTGATTAGGTTGATATCTGGTTCCATAAATTAAAATTTCAGGCTTACGCCTATGCCAAATGATTCCTGGAGTTGCAGACGAGGACCGTATTCTCCTACCTTGGTTTTTTTTCCGTCAATCACCTCGTATTCCGGGATTTTCACATCGTGATCGTAGATCATATGTACGTATAAATTTGTGGCAACATGTTCATTAATGGTGAAATCGAGGTTGGTTTCCCAGTCTATATCCATGTTCCAACGGTTCAGGAGGTTATCGTCGAGATAATTGTTATACAGGTTAAATATTGAGTTGATATTAATATTTTTGAAGAGTTGTTTTTTTAGGTTTAACACGAAATTTATCCCGAATTCTGATTTAATATGCCTTCCTTCTTCAAGCATTTCTCCGGTTTCCGGATCAACCACAGCCGGTTTAACCCCGTATGAACCCTTATCGGCCAACTCCTGGTTAAGCACAAAAGTAAATTTTCCGGATGCCGGAGACATGAAAACAGAAAAATATTCCACCGGTTTTATTTCCATTCCAAGAGACGTTGTTATATAAGCTGGAGCAAAAAACTGGGAAATGACCGTAGAATCGTCAGGATATTTATACCCTTTGTCAAACTGGGTCTTTAACTCGAAAAGTGCCGAATAGTACCACTTCTCGTAGGCGCGGTATCCATACATGGCACTTAGATTAAGACGGTCTTCGGTCTTCCTGAAATGATTCGTTTCTGTCCAGTTGGTTCCATACGCCAGATTGACTTTGCTTTGAAAAAGCCTGTTTCCTTTATTGTATTCAGATGTGAATACGAAACCTGCTTTGCCTGAAAGGGAGTTATCCCCACCTTTGGCCCAGTTGGAAAAAGCAATCTGGTTTAATGTAAGTGTTGACTGTCCGTTGATTTTCCAATACTTTACCGTATCCAAAGGGCTATTTTCCGGAATTGAGTCGACCGGGATGGAAGCTGTGCATTGTAAACCGGCGAAAAATAAGGTGATTGCTACTAATTCCCGCATGCTTATAAGCGTTTTTGCAAATATATTTATCTTTCTGTTAACAAATAAACAACAGTTGTTTTTCCGTTTTATTTGACTAATTTTAGCTAAAAAATCAGCATACTTATGAAACCGTTTAAAACTGCTTATCCTTTAGCGAGATGGCTTTTCCGCCTTGCTTTGTTATTGTTTACCGGAATGACTTTCTGGAATACCTACATCGGCTTACACCTTGATATTGGCTTCGCCTTCGCAGCGGGGTTTGCACTCTTTGCCTTGTTGCTTTTTATAGGCGGTTTTGTAAAAGGCAACGGGCTCACGGTTATCCCGGGCTTGTTGTATTTTGCGCTTGCGGTAGTTTATATGGCGAGAATATATAGTGGCACAGCCGCCAGTATTCAGGATTTTGTCATCCCTGCACTTCTTGGGTTTTATTTTTTTACCAGTCCTGAAAAATAATCTGTAACAAGGGCATACCAGTCTTTGTTTCGATTTTTAATACTCGGATCATATGCCCCCGGAAGGAGGGTTGTCATTTCTATCTGTCCTTTTCCTACTGATTCGGTCGGTCCAGAGTGCCAGAATAATGCCCAGTCCCAAACCCAGTCCAATGCCCAGCGGAAAATTCTTAATATAACCTCCGATAAGGGCTCCTATGCCAATACCAATAAAGATCCAAACACCATAGAATGGCTTTCTTGATTTCCAGTCGTTCATGGCTTTATTCTGTTTTCACTGCCAGGATACCCGGTATTTGCGGCTTCCTGAATAGTGGATTTTCTCTGATCATGTTTCGATGGTGGCCATTGTATTCCATTTCTACAGTATGGCAAACGGCGCAGTTTCCTGCAGTACCTATGGTTCCTGAAAGACCCTGGTACATGATAGGCTGGATATTGTCGCGATCGATACCATATTTATTAGTAGCAAAATAAACTGCATGCGGTGATCCATGGCAGGCAGCACACATCATCCCCTGTTCATCAGTTCTGTTCCTGTATAATGCCTTAAATCCTGCTGCCCAGTCGTTGTAGGCATTTGGCCTTTCAGTCAATTGTTTGATGTTGAAATCTTTATGACAATTCATGCAATCCGGTTCCTGAAGCCAGGGGATTCTGGGTTCAATAGAAACATATGATTCAGCCATCCTGGGGTTAAGGTTTTCTCTGAGTTTAACAGCAGAAGGTTTATAGCACTGTTCTTCCTTTTTAAGCAAGGCCAGGGCATGGTCTTCCATAGTCCCGTGACAAGAGGTGCAATCCAGTCCCATCTGTTTGTGCCTTCCCCTGAAGCAAGTTGTGTTTCCACGGATATTTCCCGGATGGCAAAGGTTACAGGCATCATCTTTTAACCCTGTAAGGTAATTGGCGTGAAATCCGTGCATAGCTGCAGAGAAATTCAGGATATCTTCCCTGCCGGGAGTGCCCACGGCGGGATCCTGGTGGCACGACTGGCAAAGTCTGGGTTGGCCGTTCAAAGCATCCGAAAGAAGGGTGGTGCTATTAATACGATCATGCACTTCCAGGATGTTCATGGCAGTTTCATCGGCTACACCGGATATATCATTGACCCGCCAGCCTCCCTGGTGACAGTTCCGGCAACCCATTTCGGTGGAAGTAGGCGCCACGGCCATTGTTGAAGCCAGGATACGGCCTGTTGATTTTTCTTTTGCTGTTATGGTAAAAAGAGGATATGGATTGTAGTCTCCATTATCCTGATAGGGGGTAACAGGTATCAGATGTGCCACGAAAGCATTTCCACCGGTGGGATCCATTTCACCGTGTACCATTTTCCCCGCTAATCCCATACCTGGCTCTAATGTTGCCCCGTAAACCTTGTCGGCATATTCCCAGAAATCAACATGATCCTGGGGGTTTTGGTATCCTTCCTGAACGTTATATTCCAGGATGACATCTCCGGTAACGATTTCAGGATTTTTCCCCCGCTTTATCAGTTGGGCCCAAAGGGTGTTGGCAGGAGGCAGGAAAGAGAAATACTTGTCGTTATCGGAAATGCAGTGCATTCCAAGATCGTTCCATACCAGAAGTACATATTCATCCTTTTTACTGTCAAAAGGTGGAATTTCAAACGCCTCTTCTTTCACGCTCACATAACCGGTTTTAGGAGCCTCGGCCCCATGCAGCGTCCTTGAAATATAAGCAGCCAGCGCTTCCTTTTCCAGTTCTGTTCCTGCAAATGGAGGCATATAATCGTTGATTTTACCCAATCCGGTGAGTTTGGCAATAAGACCACGTTCGGTCAAATGAGCCGTTTGTGCGGTTATCCCGTTATATCCGTCAATGGTATGGCAGGCAAGGCATTGCAGGGTAAAAAGTTCATAACCGGCTTCCAGGAAATTTTCTTTGTTGACTTCCTTGATCTCTGACCATCGGGCCTGGGCTAAAAACCCTTTTTTATTCAGTGTTGGGATGTCTTCAGGATGTATGGAAGTAGAATACATGTAATCGTATATAACATAGGGTTTCCTGGCTATTTCCCTTGTATATTCGAATCCCCACATCCAGGTAAAAGCGAATACGATAATGAGCAATATTCCTGTTTTCTGTATCCCTGATGGTGCTTGCCAGATAAACATTAGCCCCAGAATAACAACGAGGATAGACGCCCAGAAAAACAGCCGGATATACGTAACAGCTTCAGGATTGGCAATGAAGATATTGTGAAAGGAGCTTTCCGGTATAGAATAAACATAATAGAAACCGCTTGCAACCACTATCAGGATAGGAAGATAGATCCAACGGGCACAATAGCGGTAAAGCCTTATCTGAAATGAACGGTCTTTTATAAATGCTGCTGTAACCAACCCGAATAGTCCGGCAATGGTGAGGGCTATCCCTGTCCTGAAAACTAATGCGGGCAGGAAGGTTGGATTGAAAAACCCGTGCCAGAAGTTCTGCGTTGCAATCCATTTACCGGGTGTGAGCATAAAGCCGATGATGCCATTGATGATAAAAAGACTCAGCCATGCAAATATGAAGTAAAGCCAACCAATACGGATATGAGCCCTGGTGTCCATTTTTCCGAAGCGGTAATGGTAAATGAGCAGAGCTACAATTTCCCCAATAAAAAACACCCACTCTGTTGCCCAGCCAAAAACAAAATGGTGGATGAGAGCGGAGGTGGCGGCAGGGTTGACCAGGGAAATAATGAACCATATGCCTACACCGGTGATTCCTCCGAAAACCATGGTCAGCAACAGGAAAAACCAGGTATGTTTTTTGACATAATCCATAAGTTGAGCATCGTTGTCCCTGAATGCTTTCATCTCCGTTAATACCAGGAACAAACCGCCACCTACTGCCAGATGGGCAATAAAAACATGGGCAATGGCGATAATGGCTATGAGCAATCCACCACCGGTGGATGTAATTTCCCAAACCGGATAATTCATAGTTATTGAGTTTTTGGTTTGAACATCAGTTTAATCATGTAATACAGGCTGTAAAGCCCGATGATAAAGGCAGCCAGGAACAGAATGAGTGAACTGTACTTCCCGGTGACTGTCATACCAGCCGGATCGAAGACCCCTTCCAGATACGCGTGGCGCAGAAGGTCTCTCATCAGGATCATGGTGATGAGAAGGATGATGGTAGTGATCACTGTAAACATTAGCTTCCTGGTAAAGGCTGAGTGAAGGGTTATCAGTGCCAGTACAATGCCAAGTATCAGGAGGAATGTATATACAATGTTTTGCCCCATGAAGAGCATCATAATATTTTTGGGAAGAGATATCAGGAACCACAGTCCAATAATGATCTGGACGATGGTGGTATAACCGAAAACCTTTAAACCAGAGGCAATCTGCTTCTCTTTCAGCTCAGGGTCTGCTTTCCTGCTGTAATGGTAAAATAAGGCTTTACCCAGCGCGGCAATCGAGATGGCTCCAACGATGAAATGCAGGTAACGAGGGAAAAGTGTGGGTTCTCCCCAGTTCAGGTTGGTTCCGGCAGGATCGGAAAAATACATGCTCCAACGTGATGGGTCCAGCATCAGTGTGTTATTGTTAACATAGATAAAGGCAATGATGAGCATCACGGCTGTGGAGATATAAAGACTCACCTGAGCTATAGCATGTGATTTTCCATTTTTCTTGACATAAATGTAGGCTCCGTAATAGGCTATGAGGAGAAAGGGTATAACCAGTATCCATGGGACTGCCATGATCACGGAAGATGTGTAAAATAAGTTGCCGTAGAGAACCTGCACGAAAAGCAAAGGTGGGACACCAAAGTTGATCGTCAGCGCAATCAGTGTCGGAATGGTCATCACTTCATCTCTGAATGTCTTCTTCCTGAAAGAATCAAAAATGGTAAGAATGCTCCCACCCACAATGAAGTTCATCACGATGATATGTAGTAGGAAGGTGACAAGCAGGAGGATTTCGAACCAGAGCCAGTTAACCGGCAGTGTGTCTGGTGTCGGGATTATTTCCGGAGTCATATGTCAGCTGGTTTTTGGTTATTGATTTATCAAATATAGGAGATTATTTTAAAAGGATAAATGTAACAGACTGGAAAATGCTTAACTTAGTTTGAAAATGAGCCAAACCAATAAAAAAAGTTATTATGAAAACATTCTTAAATCCGGGATTTTTCATTTTAATTCTATTCCCAGGGCTTCTGTTCCCACAGGTTAGCGAGCTTGAGAGATTAGGTCAGACACCGGGAGGTGCTGCCTATCATGTTAATTATGATCCGGTTAATGAGCAATTGTTGGTGGGTTGTGGGACAAGCATCTGGTTATATGATATGACGGATCCTGCAAATCCGGTAATTATGGCCAAAAGGGCACTCATGGGAATAGTTAATGAATCGGATTTTTACGGTAATGTGATCTTTTTAGCAGCAACACACGACGGGGTTTATGCTTTAGACAGGACGACTGCCACACTGGACATCCTGGATCAATATGAGATCACATCCCCCAATGGAGATAAGGCAGCCTATGACCTCTATAGGGCAGGTGATACATTATATGTTGCAGATAACGTGCGTGTTAGATCTCTAAAATTCAGTTTGGCTTCGGGTTTTTCAGAGATTTCGGAATTTGGTCCCCTGACAGGTTCTTTCTGTGTAACCGGCAACAGCGGGCATATTGCTGTCGGCAGCCAGGGATTGATCTGGGGCTTTGTTAATATTTATGATAAAGATGATCTATCTACGCCTGTGGCAACCTGGCAAAGCGATAAGATAAAGCTCATACAGAACTTAAATTTTTCCATAACCCAGGATGATATACTTTTTGTCTGTGGTGGCCCTCGTCCTCTGGATCTTTTCATGAAATCTTATTTGTTTGCCCTGGAGTATTCAGGGACCAATCTTTCCTGCGTTGACACGGTCATCGTGAACGGACTTCCCGTGGTTGCTCAGGCTAACGTCATGAACCTGGATATGAAAGGGGATACCCTGTTTGTGGCCACCGGCTGTGCAATAGACCCATCCATGGGATTTCCCCTGGCCTATATCCCTGTGTTGGATGCCGCAGGTCTTCCCGCCAGTCCAATGGATATGATCGGTTACATCAACCCGGGCCTATGGCATTTCGACGTGGCCCTGATGCATGGTACGCCATATATGGCAACGTCTTCTGAGTGGCTTGGTGTGGCGATAAATAATGTTTCAGAGCTTATCCCTTTGGATACTTTACTTTTAATAGAAACGGGCGGGTGGGCGCAATCCTGCAAGGTTTTTGGCGATACCCTGTGGGTGGCACAAGAAGGATGGGGAATCGCAGCTTATAATACTGACAGTATTAAGTATAGCTCAGGTTTTATGACAGATTCCAGGATACTGCATTTATACAGTCTTCATCATCATTATTTTGTACCCGATTTTGAGTTTTTTAATGACAGCCTTCTGGTGCTTGCCAATGGCCATGTATTCAATCTGAACCCATGGTTTTATGGAGGAAAGCCTGATTCACTGTATCACCTGAACCTGGAATTTGCTGTCACCCTCCATAAAATGCACACTGAATGCGGACCACGCCTGATCACCGGTGCAGAAGTACCACTTTTTGGATTTGGAGGGAAAACCATGTCGCTGTATGATCCGTTGATCCCTTCAGGCGACAGGTTGGATGAAGTTGCAATAAATAACAGTCCCAAAGCCATTACAGTAGATGCGGATAAGGTTTTCTACGGCATTAAATATGACAGTACAGGGAACGATTACTACCTTGCTGTTTCGGAAGTGCAGAATGATACCTTTATATTATTGGATACAATCCTAATGTTTAATGGTTTCGGGGAAATAGGAGCACTGGCGGCCGATAACGATCTGATTGTCGCCGGCCGGGGTAATATGGTTCTGTGGTTCGATTTCGACGGTGAACACCTGGTTGCTGGAGGCTCTTTTGTCCAGGCCGGCCTGGTTGTAAGTGATCTCACAGTAAAGAACAGGTTTGTTTATATTGCTGATAAGATGTACGGTTTGCAGGTGCTTGATTTACATAATGTTGGTAATCCGTCCATTGTAGCAACCTGTAAAGGAACCGAAGGTTGGGGATCCAACAACTTTGGCAGTGTTGATGTTACTCTGGGGGTTGACGGCACAATATACCTGACCGATTTCAATGCCGGAGTGATCATGATAGAGGCTTACGATACAACCCTGGTCAAAGTGCCATCGAAAAGTAATGATTTGGAGTCGTTAGATTGCCGGGTATTTCCCAACCCCTGTGGAGACAACTTTAGATTAGATATTAAATGCGCAGCCGGGAGCGTAAATGTATGTAATCTGACTGTTTGCGACCTTAATGGGAGGGAGATATACACTGCCATGAATATGTTAGATGGAAATCATACGATATCAACTTCTTCCTGGAAAGATGGTGTTTATATACTAACGGTTTATAATACAGAAGGCAAAAAAAATGTGAGTAAGATTGTTAAACTTGGAATGAAATAGCAGCGGTTTTTTACAGATGACATCTCCCCCCAGGGAGATGTCATCTGTCAGTTCAATTTGGAAATGATGTTAACTGAGAATTGAAATTATGAAGTATTTATTATTTTTTTTTATTGCATTCCTGTTATTACTTGTTGAGTGCCGGAACCCTGATAAAGGAGGTGACTATTTGCTGAATGACAGGGTAAAGGATGGCATACCTGTGATGGTCAAACTTACATCTTACAGTACTACACTTCCTGAAATCAAAGGAGAAACGAAGTTAAGAATTACTCTTTGTGATAGTAACGGATGTGAGATAACCAGCGCGAAAGGCACGGTGGATTTGATTGTTGAAGGCGATGCATCCATTTATAGCAAAGATGGAGATGTTCTTTTACTGGTAAGTGATACGGGAATGGCATCAGTAGGTGTCGTCAACGGCGAATGTCAATTATTACTGAGAGCGGGCAAGGGAAGCGGTAAAATTAAAGTGGGAGCTAAATCAGAAGGATTATGGGAAGCATCCCATGAAATTCATGTGCTTCCCGGTAATTTTGTTGCGATGAAACCAGGTAAAAGCCAGGTAAATTTATCTGATGTGCGCATGAACAAAATGATAGGGGCGGATATCTCATTTTTACCACAATTGGAAGATGAAGGGAAGAGGTTTTATGAAAATGGACTCGAAAAAGATGCTTTGGATATTTTTCGCGATCATGGGTTTAATTATATCCGTTTGCGGATTTTTGTTGATCCGGCACACGAGAAGGGTTATTCGCCGGGCAAAGGCTATTGCGGGCTCTCGCAAACTCTTGCCCTTGCCAGAAGGGTGAAAGATGCCGGCATGAAGATTTTACTGGATTATCATTACAGTGATTACTGGGCCGACCCTCAGCAGCAGTATAAACCCGCTTCCTGGGTCAATGCCGGATTCGAAGGATTGTGCGATTCAGTAAGGGTGTATACTGAGCGTGTTCTGAGGGCTTTTCAGATCCAGGGGACATTTCCTGATATGGTCCAGGTTGGCAACGAGATCAATCATGGAATCTTATGGCCCGATGGTCACATAGGGAATCCCGACGGGCTGGCGGCCTTGCTAATTGCCGGTGTGGAAGGTGTCAGATCCGTGGATCCTGGAATTCCCGTTATAATGCATCTTGCCCTGGGAGGACAAAATGAGGAAGCCATATTTTGGTTCGATAATATGATTGCCCGTGGTGTGGAATTTGATATTATCGGTTTGTCGTATTACCCCCGCTGGCACGGTACCCTTAAAGATCTCGACGCTAATTTGCGGGATCTTATCAAACGATATGGCAAACCGGTCAATGTGGTAGAATACTCAGGTTTTAAAGAGGAAGTAAACAGGATTGTGTTTAACCTCCCCGCTGGGATGGGACAGGGAACCTGTGTTTGGGAACCATTGAACTGGCATACGGATTTGTTCACAAATGAGGGTGAGGTAACGGAGGGGATGAGGGTGTTTGACCAGATGACATCTCGCTAGGAGAAGATGTCATCTGCCTCCATAAACCAAAGTAAAATAATACAACCCCCCAACCTGTGCACTCCCAAATGAAGTCGTATACGGATCATTTAATACATTCGATCCACCAACCTTTAATACCGTGTGCAGACGAGGTATGCTGTAAGATATCTGTGCATCCAGGATAGAAAAAGCAGGAATCTCTGCTACTCCGAATGCTGACTGCCAAAGGAAATGATCCTGCCAACGCCATGACAGGCCAAAACCAAAGTTTTTATATACACTATTGTTCCCAAGTGCAAAATTGGACCGGTATTTTGGGGTATTAAATCGTGACTGGAACCCAGGCGGCCTGTCTCCCAGTGATTCCAAAGCATTGTATGCAACATTGGCCTTTACATAGAAACGGTTGGGAAGAAGAATGTCGATACCGGCCGCCCAGCCATAAGCAATGATAGGATCATCAGTACTTACGGTGGTTTGAAATCGTCTTTCTTCCGGTGTATATGGATTTTGTGCAAGGACCTGGGTAGCCAGGAAGCCATTGTAGCGATTTACAAATCCATAAACATCCAAGTACATCATACGGTGAAGGAATAATCCCTTATAGCCCAATTCAAAGGCAGTTACTCTTTCGGGTTTGAATTCAGGGAAACGGTAGTATCCATAGGCAGTGTCGGGCTTGTCGGTGATAGGGTTGATCCCGGTAAGGGGATACGGCGGATTGGAATTGAAACCATATTTATCTTGTATTTCCGGTAAACCTCCAATAACACGGAAAGGCCCAACATTAAGGTCGGTATACTGGTCGGCGACGGATGGAAACCTGTATGCAGTTTGTACCGATGCCCTGATATTATGTTTCTCACCGGGATCAACAGTATATACCAATGAAAACCGGGGTGTAGCCCTGCCACGGAAGTTTTGGTTTTTATCGTATCGTGCGGCAAGGGTCAGCTTCAGGTGCTTGTTGAACAGGCTTTTGGTGAGTTGAGCGAATATTCCATACTGATCCATTACAACCGGATGTCCCGGTTTATCGATGAAGACCGTTCCTTCGCTGTTGATGCGGTATGTGCGGTACGATGCTCCTATTAAAAGCTCAAACCAGGGAATCATGCGATTGAAATTGTACATGCCTTCAACGTGGTACATACGACTTTTATCAATGACCTTCCCGCCGCCTTCGTTGACCGGAATTTTTTT
>JAHJRE010000113.1 GCA_018831055.1 Bacteroidota bacterium | reverse complement strand
CAAGCATGTTATCGTCGCCAATCTGCTCGGTAAAGTTGCTGTTGGCAAATCCGCTCTGGCTTACTTCTGCATTGTTGAACCAACCGTCCTGATAAAGCTCATTGGAGTTAGCTTCTCCGCTCTGTGTAACGTAAAGGCTGTTGCCAACACCGTATTGTCCGGTATAGCTGTAGTTGTTGTTTCCATCCTGTGCAACTACTGTAGAGTTACCTTCACCGAACTGATCAACCATAATTGTGTTACCGTTTCCGGACTGTGTTTCAATGGCGGTGTTGCCGAAACCGATCACCCATGCATCGGCGTAGTTATAGCTGCCTGTGATGAGTTGCTCGACGCTGTTGAAACCACCGTCCATATCGATCCAGGATTCGTTTCCGTCACCGTACATGGAAATGGATGCATAGTTGTCAAAACCATATTGATAAACATCGGCGATATTGTAATTTCCGTTCATGTTTATATAAAGGTAGTTTGCGTAACCGCCCTGCTCGGCGTAGATGCTGTTTTCGTCACCGTTAACGATGAATTCTGCGTAGTTGTCTTCTCCGTCCTGGGTAAGCATTGACCAGTTTCCGTTTCCGTCAAATACCTGGTAGGTCTCATTGGACTCACCATATTGATATACGGTGGAGTAGTTGTCGTCACCAAACTGATACTGGGTAGAATAGTTAAAATTTCCTGAAGCTTCTACAAAAGCGGTGTTGAAGTTTCCCCACTGTTCTGTGAATGCATTGTTTTCGTTTCCTGTAAAAAGGTGTTCAGCCTCGTTGGCTACCTGAGCAAAAGATACGGTTGTGAAGAGGCTGGCTGCGATAATGATAACTGACTTTTTCATGATTTTAAATTTTTAGCGTTTTTGTTTAAGTTTATTAGTTGTTCTTTTTTGCGTTAAAATTTTTGCGTTGCGTACAAGGCAAAGTAACGGCGGAAAAGGGGGGGTCGTCAACGGGTGTATTTACCCGTTTCGACTGATTTTCAGGAGAAAATGAGGGTAGGGAAAATGCGTAAAAGAGGAGAAAAGTGTGGGAAAATACGAAGGGGAAAATCTGGTAAGGAATGATGTAGGATGCCGGGAATGGCCTGATTGACGCTGTTTTGAAGGGTTATTATTACTTTGGGATCCCCGGCAGATAATTCCTGACGAATTGCCAGAGATTGCATACCGTAACATTTTCTTTTAATATATAAGGTTCCGGTGTATCGGGGACAATTATAAAATTATTCTCCGATTGCAAATCCTGAATAGCCGTCGTTAGACTTCTGGTTGTTTTTGGGGCATCCGTGAATTTAACCTCAACACAGGCTAATATTTCCATACCCCTGGATAAAACAAGATCGCATTCGGCTCCTTCTGCCGTTCTGTAAAATGAAAACGAAATTCCGGGCCTTGATGCATTAATAATCTGCTCAATGACAAAACCTTCCCAGGAATAACCGAGTACCGGGTGCCCCAGGATTTTATTGTAACTCTGAATACCAAATAAGTGATGCAAAATTCCGCTGTCTCTGAGATATGTCTTTGGAGATTTGACAAGCCGCTTTCTAATATTCAGATGCCATGGCTGTAAAAGCCTTATAATAAAAGCATTTTCAAAAAAATCAATATACCTTGATATGGTCGGACTGCTGATACCCAATGACTTTGAATAGTTGGCAAGGTTGAGAAGCATCCCCTGGTTATATGCCAGCATCTGTAATAGTCTTCTCAGAAGAGAAGTATCTGTCTTTAGTCCTAACAAGGGTAAATCGCGTTCAAAATATGTGAGAAGGAAGGAATGGTGCCACTCTGAAATGAATTCTTGATCATTCATTAAAAAGGGTTCAGGAAATCCTCCTTTGATCCATAGCTCATTGGTTTTTTGAATTTCATTAACTTCATTAACCAGGAGGCCTGACAATTCTGTGTAAACTATCCGGCCTGCAAGTGTTTCAGAACTTTGTTTAAGCAATTCGGGGCTTGCTGAACCTAAAATGATGAACCTTCCTGGCACTCTGTGCTGATCTATCACAGCCCTAATTACCGGGAATAATTCCGGTATACGTTGAATTTCATCGAGAATAATGCATTTATCTGGGTTGTTTTGAAAAAATACCTGGGGATTGCTTAAAATATTTGCATCCAAAGGAAGTTCCAGGTCAAGATAAATGGTTTCTTTAGCGATAGATGAAATAAGGCTTTTGGCTAGTGTTGTTTTTCCAATTTGCCTGGGTCCGACAATGGCAACAGCAGGAAAATGTTCCAGTAATTTTAGAATCCGGGATTGTAAACTGCGCTCAATCATTATATAAATTATCCCTGCAAATATAAAATGTTATTTTAGAATTGCAGGGATAAATTTTGTAAACTAATCTCGTAAAGATGTATTTTTTAATCTCAGGTACGCACCGGGCGTATAGCAAATTAATGCATTAGTTGGGTTTTTTGGTTAAAATGTGAATGTGCGGGTTGGATAAAAACAAATAAAGAGGCTGCCTGGGTCAGGGCAGCCTCAACAGAATACTTGGTACTGATTTACTAACTTAGATTACTTAGTGCTGTATAATTCCTGAAGTGTTACCGTTTCCGAAGATGGTTGCTTTAGCGCTGTTGAAAGCTCCCTGCTGGGTAACGTTGCTGAGGTTCATGTCGCCGGCGATGTAGATACCGTTGGAGAAGAATCCGTCACCGACTGTGTTGCCGAGACCGTCCTGATCCACGTTCACGTTGTTAAGATCGCTGCCGGTTTCGAGGTAAACATTGGTGATGTTGCCTTCGCCGTACTGGTAAGCGTTGATGTTGTTTTCATCACCGCCGGCTACAACTGCGTTTACAAAGTTGTAGTCGCCT
>JAHJRE010000112.1 GCA_018831055.1 Bacteroidota bacterium | reverse complement strand
GTTTATCATCACACCGAAGGTTGTTTCATCCAGTAAAACAGTTTTTACGGTATACAATAACGGGGATTCGTTGTACCATCCGAAGTTGCGGATGAAATATGATCTGGGAAAGAAAGAGATCAATCTTTTCCAGGCCAGCAGCGGTTACAATATTCCATTTTTCGATTCCTACCATCAGATAGACATTTTTGCGGAAGCTCTTTACTGGGCATTGGACTCTGGGAAAATTACTTTTGAGAGTCTTAGAAGTTTTAATAATGAGAGCAAGGCAGTTTTTGAGTCCGATAATTTCTTTTCAGAAAGAGATTATCATACTTTGCAAGGTCTGGATCCTGTCAATCCCCTCATTCTTATAAGAGATTATACTACGACATTCGGTACTTATGTGATTAAACCCCAGCTATTGGCCGACTATATGAAAAAGCCGGAAGAGCAGGCTATTGCTATGCTGGTAATGCTGGAAGGGAAAGGGTTTCTGGTTTACGATGCCGAACGTCGGGAAGCCATTGTTAAAGAGAGATTGTTTGATTATATTGCTTCAAAGGCAGGAAGGAATGATTATGATGTGATGCGGATAATCTCTCAAACTCAAATGGAAAGTAACGCTATTCTTGACATGAAAACCTTTGACCTTACCATCAACGGTGTACCGGAAATTTTCCTGAGTGACCCGCAAAAGGTTTTTATCTTCCCTTCGGATGGACAAATAGTGATGAAGGAAAACCGTGATTTTATTTTTACAGGAAAAGTCAGGGCCGGATTATTTGAGTTTTATTCAGGCGATTGTTCATTTGAATATGACACATTCAGGATTAATCTTCCCAGCGTGGATTCGGTGGATTTCCTGGTAAAGAAATACGAAACCGATACTGTTGAAGAGCAGGATAACATTATACCCCGGGAGAAAAAAACTGATCTGATAAAGGTTAGGTCTGTACTTGAAGACCTTAACGGGCACATTCTGATCGATCGCGCTGATAATAAATCGGGACTGGTTTCCTATCCGGAATACCCCATATTTAATAGCGTTGGAAATGCCTATGTTTATTATGATAATTCAAAAATTCACGGGGGTGTTTACAACAGGGAAGATTTTTTCTACGAGCTTGATCCGTTTTCTATCGACAGCCTTGACGATTTTTCAACAGATGGGATACAGTTCACCGGTTATCTTGCGTCGGCCGGGATTATGCCCATCCTGAAGAATCCGCTGAAAGTAATGCCCGATTATTATCTTGGGTTTCAGTCGCAAACGCCGGATACCGGCTTGGCTCTCTATGGAAACCTGGCCAGATTTACTCAAAATTATAAGCTGGATGGAGATGGTCTGACCGGGGAAGGTATTATGGATTATCTCACATCCCGGTCGTTATCGAATGATTTTTATTTTTTCCCTGATTCTATGACATGTCACGGAGAATCATTTACCGTTGCACCCTTGCTGGCATCTGAGGAATACCCTGCTGTTCAGGTTAAAATGGTCAGGGAGCTTTTTATCCCCGATAAACAAACCCTGATGGTTTGGAATACTGAAAGTCCTTTCCGGATTTTCGACCAGGCCAGATTTGATGGACGCATTCAACTTTCCCCGGATCAGACTCTGGGAAATGGATCATTCCTGTTTGAAAAGGCTGCCATCGAATCCAGGAAATTCAATTTCAGACACCATCAGTTGCTTTCCGATACCTCTGATTTTTTCCTTTATACCGATACTGCCAGGATGCAGCTTGCCTTTATGGCTTTAGGTTACCGCTCAAATATGGATTTCGATCTGCGTTACGGCAACTTTAACTCGAACGGGATTTCTTCGTTGCTGGAGTTTCCGTTCAACCGCTATGTTTGTAATATGAATGAATTCCGTTGGGAAATGGATGAAAACGAGATGTTCCTTTCCAACCAAATGCTGACGAGTGTTCCGGAAATCCAGAAAATGTCGAGAGAAGACCTGATTGATGTGGATCTTGCCGGTTCGGAGTTCATTTCGGTTCATCCCGATCAGGACAGCCTGCGTTTCTTTTCATTGAAGGCTTCGTACGATGTTGATAACAACATTATCAGGGCTGAAGATGTTAAAGTTATAAAAGTGGCGGATGCTGCCATTTTTCCGGGCGATGGTAAAGTGACCATCCTGGAAGATGCCGTGATGGAAACCTTATTAGGATCCCATATTATTGCAAGTACATCGAACAAATTCCACCATATTCATGATGCCAACGTTAATATTTTTTCAAGGAACAGTTTTGTTGGAAAAGGGTTTTATGATTATACCGATGTGTCAGGCAACAAACAGTTGATTAACTTTTCGACTATTGCTGTGAACGACAGTGCCGGTTATACGTATGCCGTTTCACGCATCAGCGACACATCGGATTTCATGCTTAGTCCGAGATTTCCTTTCCAGGGTCTTGTTACCTTGCGTTCAACGGAAAAATTCCTGGAATTTAACGGAGGTTTTGGTATCATACAGGATTGCTATAACCGGCCGGAAGAGTGGGTGAGATTTGATACGGTGATTAATCCGCAGGAGGTGATCATACCCGTTCATAAAACCATAAGGAACACTTCCGGTGAAGAGATTGATCTTTCCCTCAATTATTCATTTTCCAGGGATGGGCTTTATCCGGCATTGTTTGAAAGGAGCTGGTCGGCAACCGATCGCAAAGTTGCTTCTGCAAGAGGAAAGGTTCGTTACGACTATAAGCGGGATGGGTACCTGATCTCTCCCGATCCCAATGCTTTTGAGAAAACATCCATTGCTCCTTACCTTTTCTTCGACACGCGCCACTGTACCATGCGCGGCCGTGGAATGACAGATCTGGGCGTGGACATGCCCTATATTGATTTAGTTACCTACGGGGAATCGGAGTACTTTATGATCCCGGATTCCCTGAAATTGAACCTATCTGCCGGTATTAATTTTTTCCTGGACTTTCAGTTACTGGAGATGATGACAGACGAGCTCCAACTGGCTAACTTGCAAGGCTTAAGCCTTGATAATCCCATTTACCAGGGAGCAATGACAGCATTGGTTGGAGAAGAGGAGTCGGCCAAAGCCCGTGAAGAAATTGCATTGTACGGAGCAAGCCGTAGGGTGCCTCAAAATATGCGTTTTACGGTTTTTCTTTCTGAGTTGAAAATGATCTGGGATGAAGAATCAAGATCCTATGTTTCAAGCGGACTCCTGGGGGTTTCCAGTGTCGGTAATACGCCCATTAACAAATATGTAAATGGCTACCTGCAAATTGAAATGCGGGAAACTGCCCCCATAATGAACCTTTATTTGGAGATAAACAGTACTACCTGGTTCTTTTTTAGTTACAGGAGCAATATCCTTCAGACTATTTCCTCAAGCGATAAGTATAATGATCTTGTTATGACATTAAAACCGGATCGCAGGACAATAAAGGAGAAGGACGAAGAGGAACCCTATGAGTTCGTTATTTCCAGTAAGAGGAAAAGAATTGAGTTTCTTGTGGAAATGGAAAGAATTGCAGGAAAGAAATAAAAATGCCGGAATCCGGAATCATATCTTATCAGATTTTTATTAATTTTACCAAGGTATTTTTATGAGTTTAAATCAAATCCTAAGGTTGATATGAAGTTTATCGTCTCCAGTTCCATGCTGCTGAAAAATCTTTCAGCTCTGAGTGGTGTGTTGAATTCAAGCAACACTCTTCCTATACTCGATGATTTTCTTTTCGAATTAAAGGAAGATGTACTTCACATAACAGCGTCTGATTTGGAAACAACCATGACGGTAAGCGTTTCCACCTCCATGTCGGAGGAACCGGGAAGTGTTACCATCCCGGCCAAGATTTTAATGGATACCTTAAAAACCTTTGGGGACATTCCCGTTAGTTTTAACATAAACCGGCAAACGTTAATGGTTGAGATTTCTGCCGGAGAAGGGAAATTCAAAATGGCCGGGCACAGCAGCGATGAGTTTCCTCAGATGCCCGTCCTGGAAGAAAAAACCACCCTTGTGATAGATTCTTCCCTGCTGGTTTCCGCGATAACCCGTACTATCTTTGCCACCGGAAATGATGAACTCCGGCCGGTAATGTCGGGTGTTTTTTGTGAGCTAACTCCTGAAAATATCACTTTTGTAGCTACCGATGCCCACAAACTGGTTCGTTATCGCAGGTCCGATGTTCATGCAGAGGACTCCGCTTCGTTTATCATGCCCAAGAAACCTCTCAACTCGATGAAAAACATCCTGGGTTCTGAAGATTCTGAAGTAACCCTGGAATATAACCAGACTAATGCCAGCTTCACTTTCCGGAATGTGAAACTGGTTTGCCGTCTGATCGAAGGCCGTTATCCCAATTACGAGGCAGTTATCCCTACCAACAATCCTAATGTCCTTACCATTGACAGGATTGCCATACTGACTTCCATGAGGCGCGTTTCTATCTTTGCAAACCAAAGTACGCATCAGGTCCGACTGAAAATGTCAGGGCAGGAGCTTATCCTCAGTGCCGAAGATATTGATTTTGCAAATGAAGCAAGGGAAAGACTTGCATGCAGTTATGAGGGGGAAGACATGGAAATCGGATTTAACAGCAAGTTTGTTCATGATATGCTGAATAACCTCGATACCAAAGAGATTCGGATTGAAATGTCTGCTCCGAACCGTGCAGGTTTAATCATCCCTGTCGACAATGAAAATGATGCGGAGGATATTCTGATGCTGGTAATGCCGGTTATGCTGAATCAATAATCATCCCTTTCAACCTTTCCTTTCAAATTTTTAACATTAGCTTAACCTTTGGTTAACAGCAGGATGCTTAGTACGCATTATTTTAGCTGCGTAAAGCTTCTTATTAATGTCGGACACAGAGTTTAGATATATCGTTGTTATTATTTTCTTCTTTTTAATGGCTGTAATTGGATTTGTTTTATACCTGAAATCAGGGAAAAATAAACTCTGATGATGGTCATGATGTAACGCACTAATGAAAAAGCCTCCTGCTGGGGAGGCTTTTTTACTATTTACCGGGACATTGTTTGATAACCGAATCTTTTATACCCTTATGCCCATATGCTTTGTCAAAGGCTTCTGAGAATTTGGCGGCCAGCTCATGAGCTTGCTTGTCGTATGCATCCTTATCCTTCCATGTGTTTTTGGGATTCAGGATTTCGGAAGGTACTCCCGGGCATGAGAGGGGAATGTTTACATGGAAAAGCGGGTCTTCCATGTATTCAACATTTTCCAGGGCTCCGTTAAGGGCTGCATCAACCATGGCGCGGGTCATGGTGATATCCATGCGTTTACCGATACCATAAGGGCCACCGCTCCATCCTGTATTGATCAGATAAACATTGGTTTGATGCTTTTCCATTTTTTCACCCAGCATATTCGCGTAGATGTCAGGATTACACGGCATAAATGGCTGACCGAAGAAACGCGAAAAAGTAGCTTTAGGCGTAGTAACACCGGTTTCGGTACCGGCCAGTTTACTGGTATATCCCATGAGGAACCAAAGCATGGCCTGGTCGGGATTCAGCTTCGCAACCGGCGGAATAACCCCGTAAGCATCAGCTGTCAGAAAAAGTATGGTTGACGGATGCCCGGCTGTCGACGATTCCTTGATGTTTTTCAGGTAACGAAGAGGGTAGGAGGCCCGTGAATTCGGTGTAAAGCGGTCATCGTAATAATCGAAAACGCCGTTGGGATAAATCATGGCATTTTCCACAATGGAACCATGTTCAAGATAATCATCATGATGCATGACCGCATCGTAAATATCCGGTTCTTTCTTTGGATTAATGTCGATCATTTTGGCATAACATCCATACTCAAAGTTGGCAATACCATGTTCTCCCCATCCATGCTCATCATCACCCAGGAGAGCGCGTTTTGGATCAGCGGAAAGGGTCGTCTTTCCTGTCCCGGAGAGCCCCAGTAAAAGGGCCGAATCACCTTTCGGGCCTTCATTGGCACTGCAATGCAGGGGCAGGATGCCTTCGAAGGGAAGGAGATAATTCATTACCGTAAACATGAGCTTCTTCACGCTGCCCATATAGGCTGAACCGAACACAACGCCCACTTTCCGGTCGAAATCCATCACTACGGCCATATTGGAGGTTGTCCCGTCATCCATCTTGCGCAACCTGCCTTCGTATCTTTGGGGATCCAGCTTATCATACGGTAAGGTTACCAGGAAAAAATCCTTGCCAAAAAAGACACTTTTACTGATATCAGCGGGTACAGGCCGGAACATATTCTCCGTGAACAGAGCCGTAAGTGCAAAATCGGTGATCACTCTGACCGGGAGAGCGTATGTGGAATCGGCTCCGATCACCCGGTCCGTGATATAAATCTTTTGCTTGCCTTCAATTGCCTTGAGGGCATCGTCCAAAATCATATCAAAGGTTTCTTCATCCAGGGGAATATTGTTCGGTGATGTCCAGTCGATATTGCCTTCACTCGAAGCTCTCTTAACGATAAGTGTATCCTTGGGGCTTCTCCCGGTGGATTCCGGAGGAGTCCAGGTCGCCAGGGCTCCGCCTTCGGCAACGATGGCTTCCTTGTTCAATACTACCTCGCGGATCATTTCCCTGCGTTCAATGTTGTTGAGCACGTTTTTGTGCTTTTGAACGGATTCGGTAACCTTTGCTTTGATATCCATATTGATGATTTTGAGATTGTTTGTATAAATATACTTGAATTTATCGAATCTTTAAAAAAATAAGGTGCAAAAATACAATTTATCAAAGGGGAACACGAAAAAAAGAAGCAGTAACTTACGAAATTACTGCTTCTTTGTCAATAGAAATAAGGGTTTTATTTTTTCTGTTTGATGGCTGCCTGTGCAGCGGCAAGTCTGGCGATGGGTACGCGGAATGGTGAGCAGCTCACGTAGTTGAATCCAAGCGTATTGCAGAACTCAACCGAACTGGGTTCACCACCGTGTTCACCGCAGATACCGATTTTAATGTCAGGTCTGGTCTGGCGTCCTTTATTAACGGCAATTTCCATTAGCTGTCCAACTCCTGTCTGATCCAGTACCTGGAAGGGATCATGCTTCAGGATGCCTTTCTGTATATAAACAGGAAGGAATTTGCCTGCATCGTCCCTGGAATAACCAAAGGTCATCTGGGTCAGGTCGTTGGTCCCGAATGAGAAGAACTCTGCCGATTGGGCAATCTCGTCGGCGGTCATGGCAGCTCTGGGGACTTCAATCATGGTTCCCACGAGATAATCAATTCTTTCCCCGCGTTCCTGGAATACTTTTTCGGCAGTTGAACGAACGATCTCTTCCTGCATTTTCATTTCTTTCAGGGTTCCTGTGAGGGGAATCATGATTTCAGGCTTGGCATTGATACCACGTTTTTTCAGGTTAAGGGCGGCTTCAATAATTGCCCTTGCCTGCATTTCCGATATTTCAGGATAGGTGTTGCCCAGGCGGCATCCGCGATGTCCGAGCATAGGGTTGACTTCCTGAAGGTCTTCAACTTTCTGCTTGATTTCTTCCACGGAGAGTCCCATTTCATCTGCCATTTCCTTTTGATTTTCATCTTCATGGGGAACAAATTCATGCAGAGGAGGATCAAGGAGGCGGACGGTTACCGGGAGATCGTGCATAGCCTCGAATATTCCTTCAAAGTCTTCGCGCTGGATAGGAAGAAGTTTCTCAAGTGCTTTACGGCGACCTGCTTCATCCGAAGCCAGGATCATTTCCCTCATGGCCTTGATACGGTCCCCTTCAAAGAACATATGCTCAGTGCGGCAAAGGCCGATGCCCTGCGCGCCAAAATTCCTTGCAATTGTTGAGTCTTTGGGTGTATCGGCATTGGTTCTTACCAGCATAGTAGCATATTTGTCGGCAAGATCCATAAGTTTTGCAAAGTGCCCATGCAGTTCGGGGTCACGTGTAAGGATCTTTCCTTCAAATACTTCACCTGTGCTGCCATTGAGTGATATCCAGTCACCTTCACGGAAAACTTTTCCGTCAACGGTCATGGTTCTTTCCTTGTAGTTGATTTTGATGGATCCTGCTCCGGAAACACAGCACTTACCCATACCGCGGGCAACAACGGCTGCATGCGAAGTCATTCCACCGCGGGCGGTGAGGATACCCTGGGCCGAATTCATTCCCTTAAGGTCTTCGGGAGATGTTTCAATTCTTACAAGTACTACTCTCTTGCCTTTTTCTGCCCATTCTTCAGCGTCGTCGGCATGGAAAACGATCTGACCGGTTGCTGCGCCGGGGGATGCAGGAAGACCTTTCGATAAAACAACACCTTTATCAAGAGCTTCCTGATCAAAAACAGGGTGAAGCAATTCATCCAGTTTATTTGGCTCAATGCGGAGCAAAGCGGTTTCTTCATCGATAATGCCATGATCCAACATGTCCATGGCTATTTCAACCATGGCAGCGCCTGTACGTTTGCCGTTACGTGTCTGAAGAAGCCAGAGTTTGCCTTCCTGGATGGTAAACTCAAGGTCCTGCATGTCTTTATAGTGATCTTCCAGCTTTTGCTGTGTTTCAAGCAATTCCTTGTATAATACTGGCATGGCCTCTTCAAGGGAAGGGAAGTCGCGCTTTCTTTCTTCTTCATTAACACCGGCCAGCTTAGCCCAACGAAGCGACCCTTCCATGGTGATTTGCTGGGGGGTGCGGATCCCGGCTACAACATCTTCACCCTGGGCATTGATTAGATATTCACCGTTGAAGATGTCTTCCCCGGTGCCGGCATCGCGGGTAAAGGCTACTCCCGTAGCTGAAGATTCACCCATGTTTCCGAAAACCATGGCCTGCACGTTAACGGCAGTTCCCCATTCTTCCGGAATATTGTTGAGCTTGCGGTAATAAATAGCCCGGTCGTTCATCCAACTGTTGAACACTGCCAGGATAGAGCCCCAAAGCTGCTCCCAGGGGTCTGAAGGGAAATCTTTGCCAGTTCTTTCTTTTACAGCTTTTTTAAATCGGGCCACGAGTTCCTTCAGGTCTTCTGTTGTGAGTTGTGTGTCGTTTTCCACACCCTTCTCCTCTTTCATCTCGTCAATGATCTCTTCAAAGGGATCAATATCGTCTTTCGACTCCGGTTTCATGCCCAATACCACATCACCATACATCTGAACAAAACGGCGGTAGGAGTCCCATGCAAAACGGGGATTGCCGGTCTTCCTGGCAATGCCTTCAACCGCTTCGTCGTTCAATCCAAGATTCAGGATGGTATCCATCATGCCGGGCATGGAAGCCCTGGCGCCAGAACGGACCGATACCAGACAGGGATTGTTTTTGTCGAGAAATCCGGCACCCATGATCTCTTCAATGAAGTGAATGCCTTTTTCCACTTCCGGCTTGATCTTACTGATAGTGACCTCTTTCCCCTCTTTATAAAAAGCGTTGCATACCTCTGTAGTAATGGTGAAACCCGGAGGAACCGGTACACCGATAAGGTTCATTTCTGCGAGATTGGCTCCTTTGCCACCCAGGAGATCCTTCATCCGGGCATTTCCTTCTGCCTTCTTGTTTCCATACAAGTAAACACTCTTTTCGTTTGCCATAATATATTTTTGTTTAACAGTTAGTCAGGTACGTAGTGATTTGATTTCTAATGCATTAATTTTTAAATTCCGAAGCTGCGAAATTACAAAAAAAAAGTATCAGACACATTAATTCTATGTTAAGACGATAAATGGTCAACTTATAAAAAGGTTTTTCGCTTCGCCGGCTTAACAGAAACTTCGAATATCTCCTCCATCGCGCAATCTCCTCCATCGCGCAATACATTACCCGATTGTCGATGAGTAATGAGTGAATAGTGATTTATTGGGGCTGCTTCTAAATTATTTTTCTATCTCTTCACAACCTTTTTCGTACATGTACCGATCCCATCTATTGACATTTCAATAACATACACCCCGGAAGCAAGGGCAATCCCCGTATCATCCGTTCCATCCCATACAAACGTTCCTTTGCATGGCAGGCTGTAGAATTCTGCCAGAGTGGCTTTTCGTTTTCCGCTCAGGTCATAAACGTAAATAGCATGAATTCCTTCATCTTGGCTTTCATAGCGTATGGTGGTTTCAAAAAAGAAGGGGTTTGGACTGGCTGAAATTATAATGCCGGTAGTTTTTTGGGGGATTTCCAGGATGCCGACCCATGGCCCGTATTCATAGGCTCCCATATCTATTTGCCCGTTGTAAACACGGGGATTACCGGCCAGGTCTGTTTCTGGAAGCTGGATGGGATCCGACAGATCCAGTGTTCCGGCATTGATACAGGGCGAAGCAGCCGTTAGCATGTAAGGGAATATGCCTGCTGTATCCCACATCGGGTCTCCTTCGATGTTGGAATCATCGTAATATATGTTGTTGCCTGCAGAGTAAACTTTTATGCCGAACATTCCGTTCTGGATAAGGGAGTTGTAAATGTAAAGATCGGACTGCTGGCCGGCATCATTGATCATGAAAAGCTGTGCCGGGTAGTTTCCGTTAATGATGGAGTTGTAAATGTTCATTTCGGAATCATATGAAGCGCTGATGCTTGCACCAAGTTCTCCTGTACTAGTATTGTTGCCAATGGTGGAATTTACAACAAAAGCTTTTGATCCGAATATTGTTCCCAGAGCCGAAGTGCCAGGCCCTGATTCATAATTTTTGATGTTTTCAGAAAACTCACAGTTCATAATATAAGCCGTAAGGGAATCCGGGTACAGACTGAATCCTGAAATGGCAAGGCCACCCCCGTATGCGGTCGTGGTAGTATCATAATCAGGCAGATTATGATGAAACCTGCAGTTTTCGAACCAGACCGTGTCGGCATCGTATAATACCAGCGCGGAATCAGGGCCCGTGCCACACATGACAGCCACACCGCCAATGTTTTCGGTGACTGTTATGTTCTTGAAGTGCGTATCATTTGACTTTCCTATGCTAAAAGCACTTCTGACCCATCCTTTGTTATTTTTAAACAACAGGTTGTCAAATAGAACATTGCTATTGTTATAAATATTAAAAACCCCGACCCGGGTGGTGTAATTGCTGTTGGCATTTATGAAAGAGATATTTGAAATACTATAATCATTTGTTAACTCATATGCAACAAACATGGTTTCATTATTTTCCCCATCCAGTATGGTAGAGTCTTTGCTTTCCCCTTCAATGCTGACATAGCTTCTTAAACCGAAGGGCCATTTTTCACCGGTAGAACGGGCATAAGTGCCATTGGCAAGGTAGATGGTTTTAGGATCGATGGTATCGGGCCTTATTTTTAGCAGGGCATAATGAATGTTCTTGAGTGGCTCCTGCGGGCTCAGCCCGCTGTTTTCATTGCTGCCTTGTGGATCTACATACAGGTTGCTGTTCACCGGCTGGATGACAGTGTTTAGGGCATCCAGCTCAATATTATCAAAAATATTCTCATGCTGGTAATTTGAAATAAAATGCCGGTCGGGGTTTGCTACGGTGAATGTATCCAGCTTTAGCGATAAAAATTCATCACCGGATTTACTAATATCGCACCCCTGGGATGCATAGTTCAAATATATGCTGCAACGGTTGATGCTGTCAAAATGAACATCGGATCTTCCAATAACAAGACCTCCGCCCCTGCCGAGTGCATAATTGTCTGTAATGGTTGTGGAGGAAAGATACAGTTCGCTTTCAATACAATATATCCCACCTCCCTTGGAAACGTGATTGTTCTTATGAATATAGCAGTTGCTTACCTTTAACAGGATGGTATTGTCCATATAGATACCTCCTCCGTTACCAAAACCTGGAACCCCTTTTCCGTTGGTCAGGGTAAAACCATTAATCTCACATGCGAAATAGGTGTAGTAAAATGCAATACAGCTACCGGTTTTATTCCCATCAATCACCGTTTGAGAAATATAGGATGAATCTCCGGTGGTCATGGTGAGACTGCCCAGGGTAATCCCTTTTTCAATCACAAAAAGGTTTTCCACATACACCCCGGGCCAAACCAGGATGGTATCCCCGTTCTGGGCGCTGTCGATGGCTTGCTGTATGAGGGTAAAATCCCCGCTGCCATCCTGCTTTACTGTTATTACCTGCCCGGGGGAAAAATGGGAAAAAGATAACAGCAGGATAATAAGGGCTGATCGTATAATTATGATTTGCATTGGTAGTTTTCTTTAAAGTTTGATCACTTTCCGGCTTTCGGAAAATATTCCGGATTGCAAGCGGATATAATAGATCCCCGGGGGCAGCATAGCACCCTTTTGATCATGCATATCCCAGCTTATTTCATATTGTCCTTGCCGACAAAATCCTTCATAGAGTTCTTTCAAGGGGTTGCCATGCAAATCATAAGCTTTCAGGCTGATTTGTGTTTCCCTGGAGACATAGTAGATAATGCTGCAGGATCCTTTTGCAGGATTGGGCTGGCAACGAAGCCAGGCTGTGGATTCTGGATTTGTTTGGTATCGCGTTTTGCTGTCTTTAAACGAAACCAGGAATCCTTTTTGATGCATGGCGGTATGGATGTTTCTTTGGACCCATTTGCCGCTTGATTCATCCCATATGAAATATGCCGGGGCATTATCAGGTGCGGATTTGTTCCCGAAATATTCCTGGAATGATATCTCCCCGCTGTATCCCTGGGTATATGCCTGCACCAGCACCAGGGTATCGCTTGAAAAAACCGATGTGGCCCCCACACAGGTTTCACCGATAAAAGCCCCGATCTCCAGGGGGTTTTCGGTGGAATCCAGCTCAATGAAAATGGAAGTGTAATCCGGTTGTTCGGAAAAAGAAAAGTATTCCGTGGCAGGGCGTTCTTCCTGCGAGGTGGTTCCGGTATTGTTAAGCCAGGTAAAGGGAAGAGAGGAATTAGAGTACAGCTTGACCATATCTCCATAACGCATCAAAGTACCACGACCTTTTGAACAGGCACATAACCAGTAGGGCATATTAATTCCTTCGTCCCAGTATTTGTAACAGCTCCAGTATTGACCCTGCACCTGGTATAAATGCGTAAGCACCGCATCGGGTATGGCATACATGGGGTGCTGCGGCTGGGTAAGCCAGTACCCGGCCCAGGTTTCATGTTCATCATCCAGGATGATGTTGGCTCCCCCGGGAGCAAGCCGCTGCCCACGCAAATGCAGCCAGATGGGACCGCTTATTGAAAAGGGGCCATATTCCAGGTCGAGTATATAACCGTTGCTGCTAATTACATTATATAAACCTCCTGGGCTTCCATCCCAGGTGTGGTTATCAAAATCATAGGTGCTAAAATATCCCAATTCTTGTTCAAAGTTTAGCCTGCTGGTATCGCTATATGCTGGATTCACTTTGTCCAGCAGGGCCTCATCAACCGAAACCGCATTGTTACCACTGCGGTTGAGCCTCGGAAAAGAAAGCCAGGTGATGTAACCTTCGTTGTTTTCCAGCTTTAAAAAATCAGCCGGTTCAAAATCCACTGCGGTAATATTGCTGTGGCCTCCGCCAGGAAGATAGATGCTGTGGTTTGCAGAATCAATATAAGGAGTGATGAAGTTATAATAGTATGCGCTTATTTCAGGGTCATAACACAAATCGGGAAAAACACAGGTATTATCCAGATGGGTAGTTTGTATCTGTTCCAACCCCAATGGGTCAATTTCCATTAAGCGCATGGAATCTTCTCCCAGTTTTTCATTGTCAATTTTTATACAGAGATATAAAAACTCATTAAAGGGGTTGATGAAAAAAGCGGAAGCCTGACCGGGAACTTCCGCTAAAAGCTCATTTGAAACAATTCCGGAAGTACTGATGGTATGTATCTGAATAATCCTGTTTGATGAGTTAATTCCAATTCTATCATTGATCCCAAACAATTTATTGTGAATTTTACTGTAACAAACCTGGTAAAAGGATGCCTCAATTTCAGTGGGTTGTGTACTGTTGAAATCATATCTTAATAACTTCTCCGCATTGATAAAGAGCAGCCCTTTATCCTCATCGGTGGAAGTATATTCAGGTTTAATATATATCAGTTCTTTGGGAAACTTGAGTTCGAATTTACTTTGCAGTGTGCCGGGTATACCGGATTGCGGAGAAGTGTATTCCATTAGCCATCCGTTGTTGCTTCCCTGGTAGAATGGATTGAATTTTAGATCATTATCGGTCGATAAATACGGATCCGGTGTGCCGATACCCGTGAAATCCTGACCTGCATTATCGTAGGGAGGTCCAGGGCATAAGGTTATATAGGTCTTTCCATTTGCAGTATTGTCGCAGAAATGGGCATTGTAGAAGTGAAAGTTGTGGTTAAATTGTTGCATGGTAATATTGGAAATCTCTTGTACAAAGCTGTAGTCGGCAGCCTTATAAACAAGCAGTCGCGGGTAGGTTTCCTGGATTGTATTGTTCATGTTGGTCATTACCAGCAGCATATTATGCCGGTTAATGAACATATCACGGATATAATCAAAATCAATATCCGAGGAAGGGAAGTTCAGGTAGCCTATAAATTGTCCATCGGTATCGAAATAAGATATTTTACCCGGATCCGTATTTTCAGATACCAGGATGTGATTTTGCAAGGGATTGAATATGATATCTCCAATGGCTCCATCTATCGGGTTGCTGGTTATTATGGTGTCATTTTCGGTATCATAAATATAAAAGCAGGTGCTGTGCGTATGTAGGCGGTTATATGCTGCAAATTTTCCTGTGCCAATTTCCACCGTGTGATAAATTGGCTTTCCGGTGGGGATGCTATCAGAGGCCATTGATTCATCGTATATTTCAATATATCCACCGGCAGCATTAATGATATATGATTTGTAGTAGTTGTAGGTAGTTCCTGAATGGAAGTAATTGCTTGTTGCGGTTTTGATTGATTCAAAAATATAGGTACTACTTTGCTTGTAGAATTTTATCAATTCATCTTTTTTGCTGATTAATACTGTACTGTTATTGTATTGAGTGATTTTTATTGGACGATTTAAGGTCTCTGTGGTGTTGTTTAATGAAACCCCATTGGTTTGATAATGTGTAGGATTAACAAATGATCCGTTCAGATACTGATATACAGTCACATCATTTCCGGTTGCCAATTGTGGAGGTTGAGCAAATTCATCAGGGGAATAGCATACGATCAGGTCATTCTGAGCAGGTAAAAATGCGGCATCAATGATTCTTTTACTTGGGGATTGAATGGAATCCATCGTAAAATTTTGTGCATCACTGCAGTCAATAATGAAATAATTCACGTTTTCGTTCATTGGAGGCTCATAGCTGTCATAGGGCAATCTGTAAGGGAATACAAGCAATTTGTGGATGGTAGAGTTTTTTATATAGAGCATTTTGCTCAATTTGCATGGTCTGGTATTAAATGACTCTTTAAAAACAACACTACTATTATTTACTATTTCATACCTGTCAATCCTTTTCTTTTTTGCCAGAAAGAATGAATTATTGTCTTCACAAAACACCACATTTTCAAAAGAATTGTAATAATTATTCCCTGTTGAATTATTGATAATAAAGTAGTCCCATATTTTAGATAATGATGGATTTGATCCTTGCACAGGTAAATCATAAACGGCAATGTATGAATCCATCACATGGAAAGTACCCGGTGAATTTTCATTGCTTCTTCCTCTGATTACCCAATACAGTTTGTTGTGATGGTAATCGAATTTCAGGTTGGTAGGTCCGTTAAGATGTTTAAAATGTAAAATTGAGTCTGGGGTAGTGCCTAAGAGTACTCCTGTTGAGCAATTTACCATATCAATGTAATGTAGTTTCAGATCAGGACTAACATAATAAACTTCATTTCTGTTGGGATTGTATGTCATTAATTGAACGTCACAAATATGCTTGTTATAACCAAAATACCGGGGATTAAATTTTCCTGTATTGGAGATAGGAATCGAATGTTCTAAGGTATCTGCATCTGCATCAAAAATGAGAATTTCCTTGGGTGAATAGGCCAGTATTTTCCCATCAGCCAACAGTATATCTCCAATAAGATTGCCTCCTGTTTCGGAACCAGGAACATTAATATTAGTTTGAGATTGCGAGGATAATGGAAAAAGTAGAAATAACTTGACAGTAAGGAGACTAACAAATTTCAATGGGTTAATTATCTTTTTCCATTTTTTTGTTGTGTTGGTTTGGTTTGTTTTCATGGGGGTGAAGGTTAATAGATCAGGTAAATTATTGAATGCTAATTTACCATTTTTTACCTGTGAAAGCAATCGAGTTAACATAAATATATCATGAAAAGAATTCTAGGTTGCTAAGGGGTAATTACATTCTCATTCAATAAATCAAACATTACTCATTACTCGCCGACAATCGGCTAATACATTGCCCGAGATAACGATTGCACGATGTACCGATTAGCGAAGTACCGCTCTTCGCCGGCATATCAAAACCTTCGAATATCTCCTCCATCGCGCAATCTCCTCCATCGCGCAATACATTACCCGATTGT
>JAHJRE010000111.1 GCA_018831055.1 Bacteroidota bacterium | reverse complement strand
TATATGGTTATATGGTTATATGGTTGCTGGGTACTGGGAACTGGTTGCTGAACTTTCCTAACCCCTAACCCCTAATCCCTAATCCCTAACTCCGCTTCATTTTCCTGCCAGCGGATGATAGTCTCCTCTCAGTCCGACGGGTTTGGAGTTACGGATGCCGTAGACGATCTCTATGCTGGTGCGTGCGTCTTCCATGCTGAATCCTTTGTCTTGCAGGATTTGTTCATAGAGGCGGGTATGGAGGTCGGTGAAGCCGTCGCTGAATTCCAGTTCCTTACCTTCGATGGTGATGGAGCGGAAGGTTCTCTGTCCTTTTTTTATGGCTTCATCGGGTAGGGTTTCGGGGTCAAGGCTTAGGAACCAGCGTACTCTTGCTTTTTTCAGCATGAGGAAACCGGCTGCTTTATCGCGTTCAGAGATATGAACGGTGTTTTCCCGCACCTCACCGAAGATCCAGGTTAGCATATCGAAGAAATGTACGCCGATATTAGTGGCTACACCACCTGATTTTTCGATATCGCCTTTCCATGACATGTAGTACCAGTGGCCGCGGCTGGTGATATAGGTAAGGTCGATGTCGTAAATCTTGTCGGCAGGACCGTTTTCTATTTCCTGTTTCAATGCGACGATAGCCGGATGCAGCCTTACCTGGAGGATGTTAAAGATCCTCTTGCCGCTTTCATTTTCCAGTTCCTGGAGGGCATCAACGTTCCATGGGTTCAGTACGATGGGTTTTTCGCATATGGCATGGGCTTCATTACGCAGTGCCAGACGAATATGGGCATCATGCAGATAATTTGGTGAGCAGATGCTGACATAATCCACCTTTCGCTCGCCTTTGCGGCGCAGCTTATCCAGGTGGCGGTCGAAAC
Organism: Bacteroidota bacterium; assembly: GCA_018831055.1. Taxonomy (NCBI): domain Bacteria; kingdom Pseudomonadati; phylum Bacteroidota; species Bacteroidota bacterium. The sequence goes on along the minus strand of JAHJRE010000111.1, from coordinate 36,722 downwards.
GCTCCGTCTCAACAAAGAAATCCGCTTCCGGGAAATAGCTGTCGATAATACCTACACTGTCGTTTTTATCGAGCGCTGCAATAAGCACATTACCGGTGTCTTTAATGGCTTTCATATGCCTCGGGGCTATGTAGCCGGCTGCACCGATGAGGGCAAAGTTCTTTGTGTTTGACATGTGTTTGGGGTTTAGGGATTAGGGATTAGGGATTAGGGTTTAGGGTTTAGGGGGGTTATTTTTTTTACTTTTCCGTTTTTTAGTTCGTATTTTTCGTTGCTTTCGGGGCAGGTGGCGATGCCGGTGTTATCAAAATGCAGGCGGTGGCCGTATTCACTCATCCAGCCGATAAGGCGGGCCGGGTTACCTACCATCAGGGCATAGGGCAGGACTTCCTTTGTCACTACCGCGCCGGCGCCGATAAAAGCATACTCGCCGATATCGTGTCCGCAAACAATGGTAGCGTTGGCCCCGATGGAAGCTCCCTTTTTTACTATTGTTTTAACGTACTGATCGCGACGGATGACCGCGCTGCGCGGATTGATGATATTGGTGAAAACCATGGATGGTCCCAGGAAGACATCGTCTTCACATATAACCCCGGTGTAAATCGATACATTGTTTTGTACTTTTACATTGTTACCCAGGATGACATCCGGGGAGATGACCAAGTTCTGGCCGATGTTGCACTTCTCGCCAAGCCTGCAATTCGGCATGATATGAGAGAAATGCCAGATTTTCGTTCCCTTGCCAATGATACAACCTTCATCGATCACCGCGGTCTCGTGTGCGAAATATTCTTTGTCCATATATATACCCTTTAGCGCCGCAAAGATAGGTATTGATGCTTTCAACTTCGTGAAAATCTTAATATAATTTACTACTTTTGCAGCCAATTTCGTTAAAGCAGCAGGAAATTCCGAATGAAAAAGAGATACAGGGAATACAAAAAATTAGATCTGACGGCCATCGCGAAGGAGGTTGGCGCTTCCTGGAAAAAAGAAGACATTTTTCACAGGAGCATGGAGCAAACCCGTGGCAATGAGCCTTTTGTGTTTTATGAAGGACCGCCTTCCGCCAATGGTAAACCGGGCATCCATCACGTGATGGCCAGGGCCATCAAAGACCTCTTCTGCCGTTACAAAACAATGAAAGGCCATTATGTTGAACGTATGGCCGGATGGGATACCCATGGTCTTCCGGTGGAGATACAGGTGGAGAAGATCCTGGGAATCACCAAGGAAGATATCGGCACTAAGATTTCCGTTGAGGATTACAACAAAGCCTGCCGCAAGGAGGTCATGCAGTTCAAAGACCTTTGGGACAGTCTCACCGAAGAGATGGGATACTGGGTTGACCTGGATCATCCCTATATCACTTTTCACAACAAGTATATTGAGACGGTATGGTACCTGCTGAGCCGTTTGTATGAAAAGGGTCTTCTTTACAAGGGTTATACGATACAGCCCTATTCACCGGCTGCCGGCACGGGTCTGAGTTCGCATGAGCTGAACCTGCCGGGGTGTTACCGGGATGTTAAGGACTCGACGGTTGTGGCCCAGTTTCGCGTGATACGCAATGAGCAGAGTGAGTTCCTGTTCCAGGATGCTCACGGAGATGTGTTTTTCCTGGCGTGGACCACAACACCCTGGACCCTGCCCTCAAATACTGCATTGGCTGTCGGGAAAAAGATTGATTATCTCTGCGTAAAGACTTTTAATCCATATACGAACCTGCCAATCACCGTCATCCTGGCTAAAGAGCTCCTGGGAAAGTATTTTCCTGAAAAGAATTCGGAGCTAAGACTGGAAGAATACGAAGCGGGGCAGAAAAACATACCCTTTCATGTTTGCGGGGAGTATAAAGGAAACAAGCTAAAAGGCATTCGATATGAGCAGCTTTTGCCCTATGCCCAGCCGGAAGACGGCGATGCTTTTCGGGTGGTGACGGGTGATTTTGTCACAACCGATGAAGGTACGGGCATAGTACATATTGCGCCCAGTTTTGGAGCCGACGACTTCAAGGTAGGCCGGGAGAATGGGATAGGATCCCTCACCATGGTCAATAAAAACGGGCAGTTTGTTGAGGCTATGGGAGAATTTGCAGGAAGGTTTGTCAAGAATGAGTATGACCCATCCTGGAACCCGGAAAACCCGGTAGAGACGGTGGATGTAGACATTATCGTCAAGCTGAAGAAGGAGAATAAGGCTTTTAAGACGGAGAAATACGAACACAGTTACCCGCATTGCTGGCGTACCGACAAGCCCATCCTGTATTATCCGCTGGATAGCTGGTTTATCCGCACTACGGCCTTTAAAGACAAGATGATAGAGAAGAACCTCGCGATCAACTGGAAGCCGCCTGCTACCGGGATAGGCCGTTTCGGGAACTGGCTGGAGAATCTGGTCGACTGGAACCTGAGCCGTTCCAGGTACTGGGGAACACCTTTGCCCATCTGGCGGACTGAAGACGGAGAAGAGGCTATTTGTATCGGTTCGGCGGAGCAACTGAAAAAGGAGATCGAAAAATCGGTGAAAGCCGGGTTTATGAAGTCCAATCCTCTTGAGAAGTTTGTTCCGGGCGATTTCACGGAAGAGAATTACAATACCTTTGACCTGCACCGTCCTTTTGTTGACGAGATCATCCTGGTATCGCCTTCAGGAAAAAAGATGGTGCGGGAGGCAGACCTTATCGACGTTTGGTTTGATTCGGGTTCCATGCCTTATGCGCAGTTCCATTATCCATTTGAGAACGGGGAGAAGTTCAAAACCAGCTTCCCGGCCGACTTTATTGCGGAAGGGGTTGACCAGACCCGCGGTTGGTTCTTCACGCTGCATGCCATTGCCGTGATGCTGTTCGATGATGTTTCTTATAAGACTTGTGTTTCGAACGGGTTGGTCCTCGACAAGAACGGGAATAAGATGTCGAAACGCCTCGGCAACGCGGTGGATCCTTTCGAGACCATTCATAAGTTTGGTCCGGATGCTACCCGTTGGTATATGATGACCAACTCACAGCCCTGGGATAACCTGAAGTTTGATCTTGACGGCATACAGGAGGTGGTGCGCAAGTTTTTCGGAACGCTTTACAATAGTTACACATTTTTTGCTCTTTACGCGAACATAGACGGCTTTGATTATCATGAGGAAGAGATCCCCATTGCTCTGAGGCCGGAGATAGACCGCTGGATTCTTTCGGAGCTGAACTCGCTGATATCTTTTGTTGACGCCTGTTACGCGGATTATGAGCCAACCCGTGCCGGCCGTGCTATTGCCGATTTCGTTGACGAGCATCTCAGCAACTGGTATGTGAGGTTAAGCCGCAGGCGTTTCTGGAAGGGGGATTATTCGCAGGATAAAATATCCGCTTATCAGACCTTGTACACCTGCCTGGAGACCCTGGCAAGTTTATCGGCACCCATTGCACCATTTTACATGGATCGCTTATACACCGATCTTAATCAGGTAACAGGGAAGCAGGAAAGCGTTTCTGTGCATCTGGTGCCCTTCCCGGTGGCTGATGAGGGATTAATTGACCGTGACCTGGAAGAAAGGATGGAGCTGGCCCAGAAGTTTTCTTCTATGGTATTGTCGCTCAGGAAGAAATCGAACATCAGGGTACGCCAGCCATTGAACAAGATCATGATACCCGTGAACAATGAGCGATTTCTGGCACATCTGAAGGCAGTGGAGAACCTTATTTTGTCGGAGGTGAATGTGAAAGAGGTGGAATACCTGACAGAAGGAACCGGCATTCTTGTGAAGAAGATCAAGCCTGATTTCAAGAAGCTGGGTCCACGATACGGGAAGATGATGAAGGAGATCGCGGCGGCCATTGGAAAGTTCACTCAGGAAGACATCTCCAGGATTGAAGACGAAGGAAGCTACAAGCTGGAGGTTGCAGGGCAGGAAGCGGAGATACTGTTGGATGATGTTGAGATCATCACGGAGGATATACCGGGATGGCTTATTGCCAATATGAATCATCTGACGGTAGCTCTTGACATCACTGTCACCGAGGAATTACGGCAGGAAGGGATAGCCCGCGACCTGGTGAACCGTATCCAGAACCTGCGTAAAGACAATGGTTTCGAGGTTACGGATAAAATTCGTATTCAAATTCTGACAAATGATTTCCTGGATCAGGCAATCAGGCAGAATTTTTCATATATTTGTTCAGAAACCTTAGCCGAATCCCTCGATATAGTTGAAAATATGGATAATACGGCAGGAGTTGAGATAGAACTTGCCGATGATATCAGGGCACAGGTAGCTATTGAGAAAGCTGATCAGAGTAATTAATATCAGAAACAATTGTAATCTACATACACATGAACGTTAACAGCAAACCCAGTGAGGAACAGGCCAAGACGAGGTACTCGGATGAAGAGTTGGAGGAATTCAGGCAACTGATCCTTCAGAAACTGGATAAGGCCCGGCGTGATCTTGAGATGCTCACAAATGCATTCACCAATGCCGATGAACACGGAACCGACGATACATCACCTACATTCAAGATACTTGAAGAAGGTTACCAGGTAATGTCGAAGGAAGAAAACAGCCGTTTGGCCGCCAGGATCAGCAAATTCATACAGAATCTCGAGAATGCACTGATCAGGATTGAGAACAAAAGCTACGGGATTTGCCGGGCTACCGGTAAGCTTATCTCCAAGGAAAGGTTGCGCAGCGTGCCTCATGCAACTTTGAGCATAGAAGCAAAATTGATGGAGAAGAAGTGAAAAGAGTCCTTCTGCTGGTATTGGTTATTTTGATCGTTGACCAGGTCTTTAAGGTCTGGATCAAAACGAATATGTACATGGGTCAGGAGTTTTCGGTGATCGGGAACTGGTTCCTTATTCATTTCACCGAAAACGAAGGCATGGCTTTTGGGATGAAGTTCGGTGGGGAAGCCGGAAAACTTATCCTGAGCATATTCCGAATTATTGCAGTAGTCTTTATAGGTTTTTATTTATATTATCTTACCAGGAAAAAGCATCCTTTTGGCCTGGTAATAAGTTTTGCTCTCATCTTTGCCGGGGCGCTGGGCAATATCATCGACAGCGCCTTTTACGGGTTGTTGTTCAGTGCCAGCAGTTATCACCAGATAGCTGTTTTCCTTCCTGAAGGAGGTGGCTATGCCGGTTTTCTCCACGGGAAGGTTGTGGATATGTTATACTTTCCTATCATAGAAGGCCGATTCCCGCAATGGATGCCTTTCTGGGGCGGGGATTCATTTATCTTTTTCCGGCCTGTATTCAATATTGCAGATTCGTCTATTACCATCGGGGTACTCATGTTGATTGTGTTTCAGAGGAAGTTTTTTGGGAAGAAGAGTGGGGGGTGATGCTGGGTGCTGGGTACTGGGTGCTGGGTACTGGGGGCTGGGGGAAAGTTCAATGGTATTAGCCGACATTCACATTTGTAATTGACAATTGACACTGACAAGTGACAATTTTATTTGTCCATTTCCAGTTGTCAATTTTAAAATTTGCATATCAATACTTTCAGGTTAGAAATAGCTCAGTTATTAACATTAAAAATATTCCGCCCCTACGGGGCTTTGGACCAGGGCCATCGCCTATTTTCTATAAATATGTCGCCCCTACGGGGCTTCGGGATGTGACCTGTGATCATTTTACTACCAATATGTCGCCCCTACGGGGCTTTGGAACACGATCGTCGCTGATTATGCTATAAATATGCCGCCCCTACGGGGCTTGTAAGGTGGATTGCAATTATTAACCTATTCTGTATTTGTTTGCGGTAAAGTTAATTACCTTGATAAACCCAGCCCCTTTAGGGGCGGTATATTTATAGAAATAAGGGAACCAAACAGAATGGAAGCCCCGTAGGGGCGAAATATTTGTTCTTAACATCATAAAATTGAAATTCGTGTTAACCCATAGATCCTGGGATAACGTGACGACAATCATTATGCAATAAAAACGCCTCTACAGGGCTTTGGTTTATCATATGAATATTGTTTTCCACAATTATAAAGCTATTGTAAAACGTTATCTAATAACCAGCCCCGTAGGGGCGCCCCTCCGGTAGCATAATGGACGCGAATCGTTTTCCGGAACCCCGTAGGGGTGATACTAATAAACAGATGACTTCTGCCTGGATAACCGTGTTTACTTAATTGTTCCATAATACTCCAGATAAAGTATTTCATAAAGATCATTTCTTACCACAATTTTTATACTTTTGTGAAAAATTTCACAAACAATTATTGACATGGAACTATCTCACATTGAACATATTGGTATTGCCGTAAGGAATTTGGACGAGGCAATACCCTATTATGAGAATGTTTTGGGTTTACGGTGTTATGCCATAGAGGAGGTTACTGACCAGAAGGTAAAAACGGCTTTTTTCAAGGTAGGGCAGACGAAGCTGGAGTTGCTGGAGTCGACGGATCCGGAGGGGCCTATCGGGAAGTTCATTGAGAAGCGGGGGGAAGGCATACATCATATAGCTTTCGCGGTGAAAGACCTGGAGGAGCGTTTGCAGGAGGCGGAGAAAAAGGGTGTCAGGCTTATAGATGAGAAGCCCAGGAAAGGTGCTGAGGGGCTTGATATAGCCTTTTTGCATCCGAAGTCTACCTTTGGGGTATTGACAGAATTTTGCGAAGACAAGAAAAAATAAACGCAATTATTTATATATCATGGCGATAGAAGACAAGATCAAGCGTTTGCTGGATTTGAGGGCAGAAGCAAAAATGGGTGGAGGCCCAAAGCGCATTGAAGCCCAGCATCAGCAAGGGAAGCTGACAGCGAGAGAGCGTCTGGAATTGTTGCTTGACGACGGTTCCTTTGAGGAATACGACATGTTCATGACGCACAGGACAACGGATTTCGGGCTGGCCGACAAGCAAATCCTTTCCGATGGGGTAGTAACCGGTCACGGCACCATTGATGGAAGGGTGGTTTATGTTTTTTCCCAGGATTTCACGGTATTTGGCGGATCTCTTTCAGAGACCTTTGCACTGAAGATCTGTAAGGTGATGGACCAGGCCATGAAGGTTGGTGCTCCCCTGATCGGGATCAACGACAGTGGAGGAGCAAGGATACAGGAAGGAGTGAGATCGCTGGCCGGTTATGCTGAGATCTTTGAACGGAACATTCTGGCTTCCGGCCTTATTCCGCAGATATCCGCAATTTTCGGACCCTGTGCCGGCGGAGCTGTTTACTCGCCTGCTCTCACCGATTTTATCATTATGAGCGAGAAGAACAGTTACATGTTCGTTACCGGTCCGAAAGTTACCAAAACCGTTACCGGTGAGGAAATCAGCGTTGAGGATCTGGGAGGTGCAGAGGTGCATGGTAAGAAATCCGGTGTGGCTCATTTCATTGCGGAGGACGAAAAAGAAGGGATCATGCTGATTCGTAAACTGTTGAGTTATCTTCCGCAAAACAATCTTGAGGATCCTCCCGTGGTGGAATGCAATGATCCGATCAACCGTCTGGAAGATTATCTGAACGAGATCATACCTGCTGATCCAAACAAACCCTATGATGTGCTGGATATTATCCATGCCATCGTGGATGAAGCGGAGTTCCTTGAGATACAGCGTAACTATGCCCGGAATATCATAACCGGATTTGCCCGTTTCGATGGTATGCCGGTAGGTATAGTGGCCAATCAGCCGAATTTCCTGGCCGGTGTGCTCGACATCAATGCCTCCAGGAAGGCAGCCCGTTTTGTACGTTTTTGCGATGCCTTCAACATTCCCATTATCACTTTGGTTGACGTACCCGGTTTTCTTCCCGGCAGCACTCAGGAATACGGGGGTATTATCATTCATGGCGCCAAGCTGATGTTTGCTTATGGCGAAGCTACTGTTCCCAAGATCACCATCACATTGCGAAAATCATATGGTGGAGCGCATGATGTGATGAGTTCAAAGCAGCTCAGGGGTGATATCAATTATGCCTGGCCATCGGCTGAGATAGCGGTTATGGGTCCTGCCGGCGCCGTTGAGATCCTGGAAGGTAAAAACATTAAAGAGATTGAGGATCCTGAAGAAAGGAGTGCTTTTGTACAGCGCAAGGAACAGGAATATAAGGATAAATTTGCCAATCCTTATGAAGCAGCCCGTTACGGGTATATCGACGATATCATCGAACCCCGTAATACGCGATTCCGGATCATCAGGGCACTGAGGGTCCTTGCTACAAAGAAGGAAGTCAATCCTCTCAAAAAACATGGTAATATACCTTTATAATTAGTTAATATGATTATTCTTGATGCAGGAATAGATTTCGGGGCGATCATGGAACAGGGGCTGATCATTGCCGTTGTGGGGTATGTGACGGTTTTCCTGGCCCTGGTAGTGTTATACCTCGTGTTTACATATATTGCCAAGGCATACAAATTGCAGATCCGTCAAAAGCTTATGAGGCGGGGCATCAGGGTGGACGAATGTTGCGAGGAGATTTTTATTTCAGGAGACGTGATCGCAGCTATCAGCACGGCTTTGTATATGACGTATATGCTTCATGATGAAGAAAGCAAAGTAATTACCATTAAAAGGGTATCACGGATGTATTCTCCATGGAGTTCAAAGATATACGGTGTAAGAAATTTTAAGAAATAAGTATATGAAACGTTTCAAGTTTTCCATACGTGGACATGATTATGAGGTGGAGGTCAAGAGCCTGGAGGGTAATTATGCAGAGATTGAAGTAAACGGGACGGTTTATGAAGTGGAGCTGCTTCGCGAGGTCAGTGAGACCAAGACGCCAAAGCTGGTGCGTAAGCCCGTGGTTTTAGAAAAGGGAGCCGGTGAGATCAAAAAGGATGAAGTCGCGCTCTTCAGGGTGAAGGCACCACTTCCCGGGACTATCATGCATATCCTGGTAAAACCGGGCGATAAAGTTGCCAAAGGAGATAAATTGCTGATTTATGAGGCCATGAAAATGGAGAACAATATCCTGGCCGAAAAAGACGGCACCATCAGGTCTATAAAGGTTACTCCCGGGCAGAATGTATTACAGGACGATATACTCTTAGAAATTGAATAAACCATGCCAGTCCGCAAAGCGTTAACCATACTTGTAATTTTAGCCATCCTTGCTGTATTGAATGCACTTGTGGTGCAGGGAGATTCGCTGCAGGTACAGGATACGGTATCTGTCACTGAATCGGTGGTGGATAACGGATCTGCTGAACAAACGAGGTCTGCAACAACACAGGGATTTTCCCCTATGGACGGGGTCAGGAAATTCATCAGTTTCACGGGTTTTGCTAATGCCACACCGGGGCATTTCGTGATGATCCTGGTGGGTCTGATCTTCATATTTTTGGCGATACGATATGATTATGAGCCATTGCTCCTGATACCAATCGGTACAGGGATCATCATCGGGAATGTTCCTTTCTTCCAGGCGCCGGGCATCAATCTGCAGTTAGGGATCTACCAGGATGGGAGCGTTCTGAATTACCTGTACTACGGAGTTACCAAGGGTATTTATCCTCCTTTGATCTTTCTGGGTATTGGGGCCATGACGGACTTCTCCTCGCTGATATCCAGCCCGAGGCTTGTTTTGCTTGGAGCCGCTGCACAGGTCGGTATCTTTCTTACCCTTCTGGGAGCGTTGATATTGGGTTTTAACATGCCGGAAGCGGCGTCCATAGGTATTATCGGGGGTGCCGACGGTCCCACGGCTATCTTTCTTTCTTCCAAGCTGGCCAACGGAGGCATTGTTAACGGCATACAGACCGCGAACCTGATAGGACCCATCGCGATCGCAGCTTATTCATATATGGCGCTGGTTCCGGTGATACAACCACCCATCATGCGATTGCTTACCAGCAAAAGGGAAAGGGTGATCAGGATGAAACCACCGCGATCTGTATCGAAGATTGAAAAGATATCTTTCCCTATTGTAGGTTTGATACTTACTACCTTCATTTCTCCCGGTGCATTGCCACTTCTGGGGATGTTGTTTTTTGGCAACATCCTGAAAGAAAGCGGTGTGACCCGCAGGCTGGCCGATACCGCGAAAAATTCTCTGATTGATATCGTTACGATTGTATTGGGATTGACGGTAGGAGCATCAACACAAGCGGATGTGTTCATCACATCACAATCTATTCTGATTTTTGTGCTTGGCGCATTGTCATTCATGGTCGCCACCGCCGGGGGCATTATCTTTGCCAAGGTGATGAATCTTTTCCTTCCCTCACACAACAAGATCAATCCTCTGGTGGGAGCCGCCGGTGTATCGGCAGTACCTGACAGTGCAAGGGTAGTGCAGAATGAGGGATTAAAAGCCGACCCATCCAATCATCTTCTGATGCACGCCATGGCACCCAATGTGGCCGGAGTGATTGGCTCTGCAGTGGCAGCGGGGATATTAATGAGTTTTTTGATGTAAGAGCAGACTGAAGGCGTCAGGTTGCAGGTCACAGGTTGCAGGCTGCAGAACTCGTGCAAGCTTTTACACGTAACCTGTACCTTGTAACCTGAAGCCTGCCACATTTTTTGTTACCTTTGAACCATGTCATCATCAAAAGATAAGACCGGCATTGTGCTTTGCGGGGGTGGGGTGCGGGGACTTGCACAGATCGGCGTTTTGGCTGCCCTTGAGGGGAACGGGATACGGCCGGATTATATTTCGGGTTCGAGCATTGGGGCCGTTATCGGTGCATTTTATGCAGCAGGTTATTCGCCGTTGGAGATGCTGGAGATATCCAAGAGCAGCAGTATGCTGAAGGTGTTCCAGCTGGGTTTCAGGAAGAGTGGTATCAGCAACCTGAAATACCTTCATAATCTCCTGAAGAGGTATCTGCCCGGGGATTCCTTTGAGAGTCTGAAAAAGCAGCTATTTGTTTGTGTTTCCAACCTGAATACCGGGAAGTTCGAGATACGGAACAGCGGGAAGCTTTATCCCTATATCCTGGCATCGGCTGCAGTACCTTTGGTTTTCGAGGCCCAGGAAATTGATGGGCAACTATATGTTGACGGAGGTTTGCTAAACAACTTCCCTCTTGAGCCATTGGAGGAATTATGCACAAAGACCATAGGTATATTTGTTCATGACCACCGGCCTGTGGGTATGGCAACATTAAAAAACTGGCAGGATATTGCCAACCGTTGCCTGAGTCTGGCTTTACACCAGAATTCAAAGCATAACCTGGCATCCTGCAACATCCTGATTGAACCGGAGAAAGCCTATGATTACGGTGTTTTCAGGAAGAAGACGGATGAAGAGCTTTTCCGGATCGGGTACGATAAGACGAATATGATGATGGACGATATTAAGAAAGCAATACTATCCTGAAAATACGATTATGCTGATCATTGGAATAGCGGGGGGCTCCGGCTCCGGAAAAACAACGGTAGTAAACCGGATAGCGGAGCAGCTTCCGCAGGGATCCCTGGCCCTTATTTCCCAGGATGCATATTACCGGGATCAGAGTTTCCTGACCCCGGAAGAGAAGAAGGAGATCAATTTCGACCACCCCTCTTCCATTGAATTTCCCCTGCTGATAGATCACCTGGGTAAGCTCAGGCGGGGGGAAGCCATTGAGATGCCGGTATATTCTTACATTTCCTGTTCAAGGTCGGATGCAACCATAGCGGTGGAACCGCGAAGCATTCTTATCGTGGAGGGCATACTCATCTTTACCCATGAGGAGCTGCGTTCGTTATTTGATATTAAAGTCTTTGTTGATGCGGAGCCCGACGACCGGCTGATACGAATCATGACCAGGGATATGCAGGAAAGGGGCAGGGATGTGAACGACGTGCTGCGGCATTACCAGAAATTCGTGAAACCCATGCATCTTCAGTTTATTGAGCCGTCAAAACGTTATGCCGACATTATCATCCCTCAGGGTGGGCAGAACCATATTGCCGTAGACATTGTAGCTTCCAGGATCAGGCAGGGCCTGGAGGATGTCAGCTTTTCGCAGGCAGAACCACGGTAAATTTACTTCCTTTACCGGGTTCGCTTTCCACCAGAATATCGCCTTTGTTAATGGTGATAAATTCCTTGCAAAGAATCAAGCCAAGGCCGGTACCCAACTCTCCGGCCGTCCCGGGTGTGCTTTTGTTTTCTTCCACCTTGAAAAGTTTATCCATTGTTTTCTGGGTCATTCCTACGCCTGTGTCTGCAATGGACAGGTAAATACTATTATTGTCAAGATGGCCTTCAATGCTGATTTTTCCTTCGGGCTGAGTGAATTTTATAGAATTCATCATGAGATTACGGATAACCGTATCAACCATATTAATATCGGCAAACGCCGGTAATTCCTGGTTCAGGCATGATGTTATTTCAATGTTTTTACCATCAGCCGATTGCTTAAGCAAACCGATGGTTCGGTTTACCAGGTCACAAATATTAAAGGAACTAGGATTGATTTCTATGGTTCCCCGTTGGATACGTGACCATTGCAAGAGATTTTCGATCAGCTTGAAAGTATTTTCCGATGAATCCTTGATCATTCCGATGTATTCTTTCTTGGTATCGTCGTCGAGATCATTGTAATGTTTGAGAAGGATATCGGAAAGGCTTAATAATGCTGTAAAAGGACTACGCAGGTCGTGTGCGATGATGGAGAAGAACTTATCTTTGGTAGCATTGGATTTGCGTAGTTCCGCCTCACTTTCTTTTAACCGCAACTGGGCTTTTTTATGTTCCATCGCATAACGAATGGAACGGCCCAGCACAGAAGCATTGATCCTGCCTTTGATAAGATAGTCGGAGGCTCCGTCTTTAAGTGCTTGCGAATCGATTTCAAAATCATCCTGTCCGGTCAGCATGATTACAGGGATATGGTCATAGTTTTCTTTTATATGTTTGATTACCTCAAGACCTGTTTCCATACCCAGGCGGAAATCGCAAAGGCAAATATCAAATTGTTTTTCAGGAAGTATTTCTCTTGCAAGAGCAGGATTTGAGGCCCAATGTATATCAAATTTATAATGAGGAATTTCTTCCAGGATATCCCGGGTGATGAGAAGATCATCTTCGTCATCTTCAACCAATAAAAGCCGGATATTTTTTATTTCCTGCATAATAAAACCACTTAACGTTGTAAATATATAAAGTTATGCGGAAAAATAATAATTATCATTTTTCCGGTAGTCTGACTATTTCGAACCAGTATTCACCAAGTTTCTTTATTACATCAACCAGTCCGTTGAAAGTAACCGGTTTGGAGATGAATGAATTTGCTCCAAGGTGATACGTTCTGAGGATATCTTCCTCGGCCTTGGAGGTAGTGAGTATGATAACCGGGATATTCCGCAGTTCTTCATTTTCCTTTATTTCTTTAAGAGCCTGACGGCCGTCTTTTCTGGGCATGTTCAGGTCGAGCAGGATAATGCCGGGCCTTGGGGATGATTCCGGATTGGTATATTTTCCTTTCCGGTTGAGATAATCCATCAGTTCCTCACCGTCTTCAACCAGGTGCAATTCGTTATTGAGATGGCTTTCCTCCAGGGCTTCCCGGGTCATCAGTCGGTCGTCGGGATCATCATCGGCCATGAGGATCACAATTTTTTGCTGTTTTTGTTCCATGGGTTTACTGTTGATTTTGGTTAATATCAGAAATGGGTTGCGGATCGGGTGGTTTAACAGGCAATGTAATGGTAAACAAAGAGCCTTCACCGGGTGTACTGGTTGCGGTGATTTCGCCTTTATGTCTAATTACTATTTTTTTACAAATAGCAAGTCCAATACCGGTTCCTTCGTATTCGTTTCGTCCGTGCAGGCGTTGGAAAGGCTGGAAGATCTTGTCTGCATAGCTTTCATCAAAACCAATCCCGTTATCACGGATTTTCATTATACAGTGTCCGTTTTTTCTTTCTCCTGTGATGGTAACCAGGGGAGGTACATCGGGTTTATGATATTTCAGTCCGTTGCCCACTATATTGGTAAGCAACTGCCGTAGTTGTATCTTGTCTCCCTTTATTACCGGGAGCTTTGATATTTCCACTTTACCATTTTCTTTGGCTATTCTTGCTTCCAGATCGGATAGTACCTCCTCCATCACCACATTGAGGTCGGTTTCGGTGAAGGGGTTCGGACGAGTGGTTACACGGGAAAAGGATAGCAGGTCGTTGATCATTTCCTGCATGCGTTTGGCGGCCGATTGCATTCTCAACATATAATCCTGACCGCGCTCATCGATAGTATTACCGTATTTCTCCAGGAGACGGTCACCAAAGGCCTGTATCTTACGAAGAGGTTCCTGAAGGTCGTGGGAGGCGATGTAAGCAAATTGCTCCAGTTCGGTATTTGACCGTTGCAGTTCTTCCATGAATTTCTCCAGTTTTCTGCGGATCTCTTTTCTTTCGGTGATGTCGGAGTGAATTCCCAAAAACCCTATTGGTTTTCCATGATCGTCTCTTACCACATCAACATGGAGATATATGTCGATGATCTTTCCGTCTTTACTTTTCATCTGTACCTCACCGGTCCAGGATTTGCCTTCATCGTTGGCATCATCGATTTCCTTCCGGATATTTTCATCAATAATCAGAGCCCCGGGTGTTCCGATTCCCTGGTATTCACTAAGCGCATAACCCAGAAGGTCGACCAGTGCATGATTGATAAAAATCATGTTACCCTCGATATTAGCAAGCCCTATTCCTTCTTCAGAGTTTTCAACCGCTTTTTTTATCCTGAGGAGCATACGGTCTTTTTCGAGGATTTCGGTCACGTCTTCAAAAATCTCTATACCACCGATAATATTACCCTGCAAATCCCTGAGATAATCAATATTCTTCAAGGCATTTCTTTCTTCACCGTTTTTTGTTATAAAGGTACATTCCCTCTTGGAAATAGGCTTTTTCATGTTTGTGTTCAGTAAACCGCAATTCTGGCGGCAAGGATCTTTGGCAAAGAAGGTGCAGTGTTTTCCGATGACTTCCTCCGGTTTATACCCGGTGATCTCTTCTGCGCGCTTGTTCCAGCTTCTGATTATCCGGTTGTTATCCACGGTATAAACGGCACTGGGGACAGTCTGGAGAAGGAGTTCCGCATAGTCTTTCTTTTCCCGGAGTTCTTCCTGGGTTTTCTTTTCATTGGAGATGTCCCTGGCAATACCTTGAATCTCCGTTACTTTCCCTTTCTGGAAAATTGGGGAGATACTAATGTGTATGGGAACGATTTTCCCGTCTTTTCTGAGGGCATCTACCTCCACGGCCGTTATGCTTTCTCCTGCAATTGCTTTCCGCAGGGTCTCCCTGACCCTCATATGTTCATGTGGCGCATAATATTTGCTGAACCAGGAGCCCATTGCTTCAGCCGGGCTATATCCGAGTATTGTTTCCGTGGCCGGAGAGGCATAGGTGACCTTACCCAGGAGGTTAATATGAAAGATCATATCCGGACTGATCTCGGCAATGATACGGTATCTTTCCTCGCTGAGGATTTTGGTTTCCAGCTCGGTTGACAGAGCTTTAACCTGTCTTTTAAGATCTTCCGTTGTTGGATTTGTTGTCATAATATATCAATTAATCCGGGATTGTTTTCAGGTTTATTCGTTAGATAAATACCTGATAAATCCTGAAAGACAAATATTTTCAGTAATAAGCGGAAGGTAATTAAATAAGATCTGGTGTTTAAAAGTACAAAAATATAACGTGTAAAATCAAGCAAGGTTGCGCATTTACGGGAAATACTTAGGAAAATCAGGAAAGAGATCAAGAAAAAATGAAATGGGAAAAAGGGAAAGGGAAACAGGCAACAAGTTACAGGTTGCAGGAGACATGTCCCGGCATACGTCGGGATGTCCCGACTTTCGTCGGGATGACGGGCTTATGTCGGGATGTCCCGACTTTCGTCGGGATGACGGGCTTACGTTGGGATGTCCCGGCTTACGTCGGGATGACGGGCTTACGTCAGGATGTCCCGGCTTACGTCGGGATGACGGGCTTACGTCGGGATGTCCCGACTTACGTCGGGATGACGGGCTTACGTCGGGATGTCCCGACTTTCGTCGGGATGACAGGGGGAGATATAATGGATCCCGGCTTACGCCGGGATGACGGCGGGGCTCCTAAAATAAAAGGGCGGGCGGCGGGCGAAGCCCGCCGCCCGCCACTTTCTAATCCTACGGGAGGTCGTCATCCCGCTGAGCGAAGCGAAAGCGGGATCTCTCAATCCCGTCATCCCGGCGAAAGCCGGGACATCCCCCCTGCAACCTGCAACCTGCAACCTGTTCCCTTCTCCCTACAACCTGCTTTCTTTGCTCCAAATTTACTATGTGATCATTTTATTTCCTATACGCCACCTCATAGGTTTCTTCTCTTTCGGCGGCTTGTTTTTGCCATTCGGGTACTACTTTTTCCAGGAATTCCTGTTTTTCGCTGTTTAGTTTTTCCATATCGAGTCCGATGAAAGCCTGGGCTTTGGCTTTGGTGGATATATCGGGGTAGGGTACATCGCCGGAGTGTCCGAGTCTGATGAGTAGCTTGGCGAGGCCTATTCGGGCTTCCTGCACTTTATCGATGCCATGGGTGATGATACGGCCGGTTTCGACAGGTGAATGGAAGGAGTTTCCGTGTCCGGCAGCGGCATAGTCCCAGCGCCATTGGGCTTGTCGTATGAGTTTGAGCCAGGGTTTCATTTGTTCGTCGTTTGCTCCGATATCCCATGCTTCTTTAGCTTCGACGTGTGCTCTGACGAGGAGCTCTTCCAGTTTGTCGCGGTTTTCGATGATCTTATCCTGGCGGGAATAAACATCGGCAATGAGTCGTTCGGTTTCTTCCCGGTGGCATACCTGGCAGGAATTGTTCACATTGTTGAGGGGGCTTTGGATGTGGTGGTCGGTATATTTTTGTCCACCCACGCTCATATAAGGCATATGGCAGTCGGCACAGGATACACCACGGCTGGCATGGGTTCCGGTGAGGTAAACCTCATATCCAGGATGCTGAGCTTTTAGCATGGGCGCACGGCTGAGGGCATGTGTCCAGTCTGAGAATCCCATGTTATCATAATATTCTTCCGCTGCTTCCATAGTCATCCCGTTGTCCCATGGAAAAACGAGATAATTTACTCCATCCACAATATTTTTGTTGAAATAGTATTCAACGTGACACTGGGCACAAACAAGGGAACGCATCTCCTGGTGACTGGCCTTGCTGATATCGCGTCCCTGGCGCTCAAATGCTTCAATAAGGGCTGGCCTGGATATTTGTAGATTCATGGTTTCGGCATTATGACAGTCGCCGCAACCGATAGGATTTACGATTTCCGCCCCTTTCTCTCCCCAATGTCCCTTGTAAAACTCTGCAATGCCGATTTCATTCATGACCCTGGGTACGTCAGGGCTTTTACATGTCCAACAGGTGTTGGGCATAGGGCTTTTCTGTCCGTTGACCGGGGCCCCGGTTCTGAGAGTATTCCGTATATCGGTGATGGCATAATGATGCCCCCGGGCTTGTTCGTAATCTTTGGAAAAACCATATCCTGCCCATAACACGACCATGCGCGGATCCACTTCCAGCATATCAATCGGTGCATTCCCATTATACTTGCTTTTGAAGCTTGTATCCGATGTTTCGAGGTAGGATTTATACTCATGCGGGAAGTTTTCACCCCACACATCGTTCCTGGGTTCCCATTGGGAGTATTCAACAACCGGTGTATAAGCAAATATTGCTTCTGCTCTTCTTTCCATGATGGATGAAGCAAGCAGACCCAGGAAAAACACAACAATCAGGGTGACGAAGAACAATGACCAGCCCAGCCAGGGCTTCTTGGTGACGGATTCGTACAATGGTTTCATAATTAATTGTTTATTGATTCTTTAATGATTTCTTTAACCAGTCGGGTACCGGGCTTTCCGGAAGAGGTACCCTGGCGTAGGGGACGCTGGAAAGGCTGTTTACGCTGCCGTGCGGGGTTTCAACATGGCAATCCCAGCATAAACGATCCATCCGTGCATCGTGGAATTCGGCAGAGAACGCGTTTACTTTTTCATGGGTGATCAAGTCGTTGTGGCAACGGATGCAGTTACCCTGAACCACATTGATGCCTGCCTCTTTGATAAAAATCACCTGAGGTTCAGCCCTGAGGGTGAATATGGTTGCGTGCCGCAATCCGTCCTTTGCCTTAAAGTAATATGAATTAAGCTTATTGTTATGCGGGACATGACAGTCGTTGCACGTAGCATATTCCCTGTGCGCACTGTGAAACCAGGTCGTGTACTGAGGAGCCATGATGTGGCAGTTGACACAGGTTTTGGGATTGTCGGAGAGATAAGATGGGGCGTTCGACAGGTAAAACGCAAACAGAAACAGCCCTGCAAAAATCCCCAGCGCCAGGATCACAGGTATACGCCATCGAGGCGGGGGTTTTAGTGATTTGATGAATTTCAGCATTCTGATTGGTTTGGAATGGTTTAAAAATACGTATTTACCAGTTTATTATCAAGTCTTTCTGAAAAACTTTTTGAACCAGAGTATGGTTCCTGTCAGCAAAATAAACACGGAAAACAGCCCGAATAGGGGAATAAACAGTAATACCTCAAAGTATCCTTGTAGACGTGGATGGTTTGAGGGCCTTAATGACTAATATCCTGGTTTTTACACCAGAAACAGCTTTATGCTTCCATAAACATAGCCACATCTTCTTCAACTTCTCCGATACCAGCGATCCCGAATTTATCCACGAGTACCTTCACCACGTTGGGTGACAGGAAAGCCGGGAGGGTTGGCCCGAGGTGGATTTTTTTCACTCCGAGGTAGAGCAGGGCAAGCAGGACGATGACGGCTTTCTGTTCGTACCAGGCAATATTGTATGCGATGGGCAGATCATTAATGTCATTCAGTCCGAAGAGTTCCTTGAGCTTCAGTGCAGTAAGGGCAAGTGAGTAGGAGTCGTTGCATTGCCCGGCATCCAGTACCCTCGGAATACCTCCGATATCACCAAGAGGGAGCTTGTTATAACGGTATTTGGCACAGCCTGCGGTGAGGATGATCGTATCCGCAGGCAAAGCACCGGCAAATTCCGTATAGTATTCCCTGCTTTTCATCCTGCCGTCGCATCCGGCCATCACGAAGAACTTTTTAATAGCTCCGGTTTTTACAGCATTCACAATGGTATCGCCAAACTGAAGCAGTTGGTTGTGAGCAAAGCCACCGACAATGCTTCCGTTTTCTATCTCCACAGGAGAGGCGCATTTTTGGGCATGTTCAATCAGGATGCTGAAATCTTTGGGAGAACCATTTTCGCGATCGGGAATATGCACACAGCCTTCAAAGCCCGCCATACCCGTGGTGTACACGCGATCTTTGTAACTGTCTTTCGGTGGAACCAGGCAGTTGGTTGTTAACAGCACCGGACCGTTGAATTTCTCAAATTCATCCTTTTGTTTCCACCAGGCATTACCATAGTTACCAACGAAATGCTTGTATTTCTTGAACTTCGGGTAATAATTGGCAGGAAGCATTTCGCTGTGCGTATAAACGTCCACACCGCTTCCTTCCGTTTGCTGAAGCAGTTCTTCCATATCCTTCAGGTCATGGCCGCTGATCAGGACGCCGGGGTTGTTCCTTACCCCTATGTTGACTGTAGTCATTTCAGGATGGCCATAGGTTTCCGTATTGGCCTGGTCGAGGAGGGCCATCACGTGTACACCAGTCTTGCCGCATTCCATAACGAGATCAAACAACTCCGCTGCACCGATATCATTGCGTGTGGTCGCTTCCAGTCCCTTTTCCATAAAAACATATACACTGGGGTCTTTATAGCCAAGGTTCCAGGCATGTTCTGCGTAAGCAGCCATTCCCTTGATTCCGTATGTCAGCAATTCCTTGAGAGAGCGGATGTCTTCATCACCTGTGGTCATTACACCAACCAGCTGTGATTTCTTTTCCATCTCTTCTTCGCTCAATCCTTTCCAGGAAGTACTGCTGTGCAATCCTTCCGGTATCCGTTTTCCGGCATCCGTTATTTGTTTTCTGAGGTGTTCCCGCTGTTCATAACCTTCTTTTACTTTCTCCATGATTTTCTTCTTGTCGAAGTTGGCATTGGTGATGGTCATGAAAAGGGATTCGAAGACATACTTGTCGGCCCTGATCGTGTCGAGGCCGTTTTTTCTTGCAATATTGGCCAGGATGGAGACGCCTTTGGTAACAAAAATCAGCAGATCCTGCATATTCGCTACATCGTCGGTCTTACCACAGACACCCTTTACGGTGCATCCGCTTCCTTTCATGGTTTCCTGGCATTGGTAACAGAACATTGACATGGTATTATAAATTATATTGTTATCGGGCTCATACCCATTCTTCCTTTAATATTTCTCCCCGGATGCTTACGACCAGGGCTTTGACCGGGACTTTTCTCGTTGCCTGTGCCAAAGCGTGGTCTATCAGTCGCATCATTCCCTGGCAGCAGGGGACTTCCATCATCATCACAGTGATCGTGTTGATCCTGGCTTCATCGATCAGTCTGCGGAACTTTTCTACATAGGTTTCAAGACCTGTATCGAGTTTTGGGCATGCAATCACGAGTTTCTTACCCTTCAAATAGTCTCTGTGGAAGCCGCTCATAGCGTATGCCACACAATCGGCAGCAACCAGCAGATCCTGTCCTTTGAAATAGGAAGCCGAAGGATTGATCAGGTGCATCTGCACCGGCCATTGTGAAAGCTCTGAGCCTTCCGGTGACCCCTCCACGTCATTCGTGATAGTTTGAGGTCTGACTTTCACGGCTCCCAGGTCAACAGGAATAGATCCAGGACAGCCTCCGCCATGATGATGATTGTGATGATTATGCTGATTCTCCTGTGCATGTCCGTGATGATGCACGGTTGACAGAACCTCCTGCAGGTCGAAAGGCAGGTTGTTCTGTGTTTTCAGAAAAGCAACCGCTTCCTTAAGATAAGCATGTTCACCATGATCCTTCAGGTGTTTTAAATGAGCGATAAGAGTATTCTTCCCTTTAGGGATGATCTCACCGATAACGGCTACTTCATCATAAGCATCGGCTTCACGGGTTTCGATGGTCAGGGCTCCCTGCGGACAATGTCCTATACAGGCGCCAAGCCCGTCGCACATCAGTTCGCTTACCAGCCTCGCTTTTCCGTCGATGATCTGGAGCGCACCTTCATGACAGTTGGGAATGCATAAACCACAACCATCGCATTTTTCATCATCAATATGTATTATCTCTCTTTTCATTTTTCAGGAATTTGTCTTTACATGGCAAAATTATCCCAGCCCTTCCTGAAAAAATGTAACAAATGTTACAACATAGCAAAAAATGCGGATTTTTGCAAAAAAAGTACGGATGAATATTGAAGTGTTATCTCAGAGTCCGCTTTTTCAGGGTATTTCACAAGGGGAGCTGGCTCATATCATGAACCAGGTCCATTACCAGATGCGTTCTTATGAAGCGGAAGATCTGATCGCACATAGCAATGATCCCTGTGATTTTCTGTATGTTGTTCTGGAAGGCAGTGTGAGGGGTGATATGATCGATTTTTCAGGAAAAACGATCAAAATAGAGGATATGACAGCACCCAGCCCGGTGGCTTCGGCATTTTTGTTTGGCCAGCACCGTAAGCTTCCGGTGAACATTGTGGCTAATCAAAAGGTTACTATACTGATGATACCACGAGCTTCGGTGATCCAAATGTTTCAGATCAGCCCGGTATTCCTGGAGAACTTCCTGAATATGATCTCCACCCGGGCACAGTTCCTGTCGATGAAGATCAAGTTTCTTTCTTTCAAGACCATCCGGGAAAAGATCGCTCAATACCTGCTGAACCTTGCCGGGAAAGATAAGGAAATGGTTACCATCCCACATTCGCAACAAAGCCTGGCGGACCTGTTTGGAGTGACACGGCCTTCCCTGGCCAGAACAATGGGTGAACTCGACAGGGAAGGGATCATTGAGTTGCAGAGAAGGGAGATACGGATATTGGACAGGAAGGGGTTGAATTTGATGTTGAGAGGGAACCAGGAATAATGAACAATGAACAATGAACAATGAATAATGAATAATGAATAATGATTTATAGGAAAATTGGGAAGTCTGATTTGAGGGTTTCTGTTGTTGGATTGGGGACGTGGGCGATGGGGAATGATTTCTGGGGTGTGTCGGATGATGCAGAGTCGGTAAGGGCTTTACATGCTGCATTGGATAACGGGATTAACCTTATTGATACAGCGCCGGTATACGGCTCGGGGCATTCTGAGGAGATTGTGGGTAAAGCCATTAAGGGTAAAAGGGATGAGGTGGTGCTGGCCACCAAGGTTGGAATAAAGAAGGCAGGCAAAGGAGTTTACATTACCCTGAAACCGGAAAGCATACGCCAGGAGATCGATGATTCGCTGAAAAGGCTGGGAACGGATTTTATCGATCTGTACCAGATCCACCGCCCGGATCCTGATACACCTTTGGAAGATACCCTGAATGAATTGGTTAAACTAAGGGATTTGGGCAAATTTCGTTACCTCGGGGTTTCCAATTTCAGCCGTGAATTGCTTGAAACGACATTGAAAACGACATGGATAGTATCGGACCAGCCCCACTATTCTATGCTGGAAAGAGAAATTGAAAAGGATATACTTCCCTTTTGCCTGGAGAAGAACATTGGTATCCTGGGATATGGGACACTTGGAGGAGGAATCCTTACCGGCAGGTATAAAACAAAACCGGAGTTTGAAAAAGGGGATTACCGTGACCGTTTCTATGATTTTTACAGCGAACCTGCATGGAGCAAAGTACTCAAGCTGCTAAGCATCCTGGAAGATATTGCCTCGTTTTATCAGCAGCCGGTATCAAATATAGTTATTGCCTGGACCTTTCACCAGATGGGCATTACCAGTGTGCTGACAGGGGCAAGGAAGACGGAGCAGGTAATCTCCAATGCCAGGGCCGGGAATCTGAAGCTGAAGGAAACGGACCTGAAAACGATAAGGGATGCTTTACCTTTTTAAGTTATCAGGTAGGCATCCATTGAATGATTTTGAAATATTTGTTTGTTCAGTTGTGAACAGCAGATGTTCATTTAGTATACAGGAATCCTTTTGTCATATCCTTACTATCTTCTATAAACCAGGCTTTTCCTTCGATTGGTATAATTCTTGAAACAATTGGAAAAACTTTCCATATGTTCTCCAATTATCTTAAAACCGCCTGGAGAAATTTTTACAGGTCGGTTTCCTATTCGTTGATCAACATCATCGGGTTGGCGTTGGGAATTTCCTGTGTGTTGATTATTACCGTTTATATAATTAACGAGTATGATTTTGACCGGTTTCACAGCAAGGGAGACCGTATTTACCGGCAGATCAATCCGGGAACGGAGTTTGATGATCCCATACAACCCGGTGTATTTCTTACATTTCAACGGGATCAGATATCCGGTATTGAGGATGTCACCATCCTGAAAAGGGAAAACCTGGTATTGCGTTATGGGGATACCAAGCTTAAGAATGAGATTTTTATCAGTACCGACAGTAGTTTTTTCAGGATTTTTGATTTCGGAATGATCTCAGGAGATCCCATTGAGATCCTCAAAAGGCCAAATACCGTAATTCTGACGGAGTCGACGGCCAGACGGTATTTTGGGGATGAAGATCCGATCGGGAAGGAGATTCTGGTGGAAAACTTTTACCCTGTTGTAGTGAGTGGTATCATGGAGGATATTCCCTCGGGATCTTTCGTGCATTTTTCAGGCATATTGCCGCTTGATTATGTTATGCAATCGAACAAATCTGCCCTGAAAAACTGGTACAACAGTTCCTATCATTTTTACTGCCTGTTAAGGCCCGGTGTGGAGGTAGCAGATATTGAGCAGGATCTGGATGAATGCTGGGCGCGGAATGTTCCTGATACAAATTATCGCAGCACCATTCGACTGCAACCGTTAAAGCGCATCCATCTGCACTCGGAAAACATACGCTGGGAGATGGAAGCTCAGGGAAGCATAACAGTGGTCAGGATATTCGGGGTCAGCGCTGCTCTCATTCTTATACTCGCCTGTGTGAACTTTATCAATTTGTCGACTGCCCGTAACATGAAGCGCTACCGGGAAATTGGGCTACGCAAGGTTATGGGCTCAACACGGGGGCAAATCGCGATGCAATTTTTTACAGAAACAGCCTTTTATATACTTCTTGCTTTCCTGCTGGCATTGGCTCTTGCAGAAATATTCCTGCCATGGTTTTCGGTAATTTATGGCTACGAACTGTCTTTAGAAACCCTGGCAAGGCCTGTGTTCCTCACTTCTATTGTGGCTTTCCTGGGATTGCTGATCATCCTTACCGGCAGTTATCCTTCCTGGATACTTTCTTCCTATCAATCGGGGCAGGTGTTAAAAAGCCTTGGAGATACCGTTCATCGTAAGGGCAGGAAAGGTTTGGGTATACGTGAAATACTGGTGATCTTTCAGTTTATCATATCTGTAGGATTGATCACGGGAGCCTGGATCGTGCAGCAGCAATTCAGTTATTTATCGGAAAGGAACCTGGGATTTGAGAAATCGGGAAAGCTGGTTGTGGAAAATCCCTGGGATGAAAACATGAACCGCCGCTTTGATGACATTAAAATGGCTGTGGCCTCCATGCCCGGAGTGAATGCCTCGACAGGTACTCATAATATCCCGGGAAGGTTTGAGAACAATTACTGTGGATTTCTCGTCAAAGGACATACCGTGGCGGAAAACGAGCTTTCGGCAGCATTTATTTCCGTCGAAAATAACTTCTTTGATGTTATGGGGGCCAGGATACATACAGGGGAGGACTTTCCGGATGACCTTCCGGAAGTTGCCAAAGACAGCCTTGACCTTTGTATCATCAATGAAACCATGGCCGGTATCCTGAGGAACCAGGGGATAGAAAACCCTGTCGGGGAATATCTTACAGGATTCTGGGATGGGATAGAAACCCGGCGGATCATAGGGATAGCAGATGATATCCATTACCGTTCACTTCATAACAGGGTATATCCGGCTGTCTTCGTTGTCAGCAAGCGACCCTACCCTAATTATGTGCTGAATATGATCCTGGATGTGGATACAAAAAACCTTGATAAGACCCTGGCTGCCATTGAGGAGGTTTGGGATAAATCCTCTCCGGAATGGCCATTCAATTCTTTTTTCCTGGATGAGAATTTCGACCGCTTATATTCGAAAGAACAAAACCTGGTGAAGATCATGGGTGTATTCACGCTGCTGGCATTGGCCATCGCACTGATCGGATTGATTGCCATAGTTATGTTCACGCTTAGAAGCAGGATCAGGGAAATCTGCATACGTAAAACACTGGGTGCGGATAATCTTAGCCTGTATCGTATGATACTCTGGAGCTTCCTCCGACTGGTGCTGATAGCCGGGATCATTGCCCTTCCGTTGATGTATTTCCTGTCTGCAGAATGGCTTAGCAGGTTTGCCTACAGGATAGATATTGATGTGTGGATTTTCATTGCATCCGGTTTATTATCCGTCGTACTGACTATTGCGGCCGTTTCCTGGCAAACCCTGAGAGCGGTTCAGATCAATCCTGCGGATGCATTAAAGTATGAGTAAATTTCATGGTGTATCCCGGGAAATTATCCTTAATTTTACCCGTAAATCAATAAACGAATATTATGACAGGAATCATTGTAATCATTGCCATTATAGCGGTAGTCATACTGCTTCTTATTTCATTGTATAACAAGCTGGTAAGGTTAAGGAATAACCGTGAAAATGCATTTGCCGATATCGATGTGCAGCTGCGGCAGCGTCATGATCTGATCCCTCAACTGGTGGATGCCGTGAAGGGTTATATGAAGCATGAGCAAAAAGTGCTAACCGACATCACGGAAGCCAGGTCAAAGGCCATGAGCGCCACCACCATCGACGGGAAGATACAGGCTGAAGCCCAGCTCACCTCTGCATTGCAAGGGTTGAAAGTTGCCGTGGAAGCCTACCCCGACCTGAAAGCCAGCCAGAACTTTATGAATCTTCAGGAAGAAATTTCCGATGTGGAAAACAAGCTGGCTGCGGCACGGCGTTACTTTAATTCGGCCACGCGAGAGCTCAATACTTCGGTTGAAATGTTTCCCTCTAATATTGTTGCCGGCATGTTCGGGTTCAAAAAGGAAATGATGTTCGACCTGGGAGAAGCCGGCAGGGAAAGGATGGAAGAGGCTCCCAAAATAAACTTTGAGTAAAATGAAATACACAGGATTGCAAACCCAGATCTGGAGGAACAATTCCAGGTCTGTGGTGCTGCTTATCATGTTCCCGCTGGTATTGTTCATCCTGGCATATATCTTCATTTATTTTATCAACTATGACCCGCAATACCCCGACAGCAGCGGGCCTTATGCCGTTCATGCTTTTCTCAGGACGGTTCCCTGGATCACCATAGGAGTAGGCATTTGGTTTTTAATAGCTTACTTTTCACATTCCAGCATGATCATGAGTGCCACGGGAGCCAGGCCATTGGAACGAAAGGACAACAAAAGGGTTTACAACCTTGTGGAAAACCTGACCATTGCCGCGGGCATGAAGATGCCTAAAATCAATATCATTGATGACGATTCATTGAATGCCTATGCGAGCGGGATCAATGAAAAGACATATACCGTGACCCTTTCCAGCGGGATCATTAACAAGCTGAATGATGAGGAGCTTGAGGGTGTTATCGCTCACGAACTGACCCATATCCGCAACCGGGATGTGAGGCTTCTGATCATCTCCATCATTTTTGTAGGGATCTTCGCCTTTCTCGCTGAGATGTTCCTGCGAACCCTGGTTTTTGGCGGAGGCAGAAGAGACAAGAAAGACGGCACCATCATGCTGCTGGGGCTTGTATTGGCGGTTGTGGGATATGTGATCACGCTTTTGTTCCGGTTTGCCCTTTCCAGGAAAAGAGAGTACATGGCCGATGCCGGCGGGGCACAATTGACAAAAAACCCTATGGCTCTGGCTTCCGCCTTGCGGAAGGTTTCCACCGATTCCAGGATAGAGGCAGTGAAACGCCAGGATGTTGCCCAGCTTTTTATTGATAATCCCCAGGAGAAAGAAAAGAAAAATTTTCTTTCACTGGATTCGCTGTTTGCTACCCATCCCCCGATTGAGAACAGGATCCGGCTGTTGGAGCAGTTTTAATTTTTTGAGTTGCAACCTGTAACCTGCACCCTGCCACTTTTTTAATATTTCCCAATCCTGATAATGGTTTTACCTATCCAGAGAGACCGAAGATTCGTATGAAAGTGTATTTTACAATCAGGCGTCCAAATGTAAAATAAACTTACTCAAAGATCCCAACCCAGCCTCCGCCGGGAGCAAGGTTAAGATGGATGGTGTCGTCTGTTGAGATGGTCCGGGTGATCTTACTGTAATCCATGGCATTTCTGTCGGCATTGATACCGTCCTGCATGATTTCCAGATTATATTCCCCATCATCCAGGAAAGTGGGGCGGATTTGAAATTGCCGGGGTTTTTCGTTGGTCATGGCGCCCAGGTACCATTTACCACCTTTCTTTCTGACCATCACAATGTATTCCCCCACAGCAGCATCCAGCACCTTTGTTTCGTCCCATGTAACAGGGATACCGGAAATAAACTCCGTGGATTCTTCGTCTCTGTAGTAATTTGAAGGGCTATCGGCCAGCATTTGGAGTGGGCTTTCGAAGACCACATATTTGGCTATTTCGTGGCAGCGTGTGCCCTGGCTCATGGGGCGGGTGAAGGAGACATGGAAATTACCGGGTTGGGCATTGATCATGGCGCCAGGGGTATAATCCATCGGTCCACCTACCATGCGCGTGAACGGGAGGGTTAGATCGTGCCGCGGGGTGATCAGCATCGACCACTTGTTGTTTTCCAGTCCTTTTACCCCTTCGTGCGACAAGACATTGGGCCAGGTACGGTTAAATCCAGCCGGTTTGTAAGCACCATGAAAATCCAGGATAAGTTGATGAGCGGTGGCTGCTTCCGCCGTTTTCCAGTAATAATTCACCATTTCCTGGTCGGCCCTCTGCATAAAATCGATCTTCAGGCCTTTCACACCCCAGACCTGACAGCTGTCCATAAATGCCTCCATAACCTTGTCCAGAGGTTTCCATAATACCCATAGGATGATTCCCACATTTTTCTCTTTGCCATGGTTGATGATCTCTGTCAGGTTGATGTCGGGATTGATGACCATCACGTCACCCGGATCCGACCAGCCTTCATCCAGGATGATGTATTCGAGTCCGAAACGGGATGCAAAATCGATGTAATGCTTATATGTTTCCGTGTTTATTCCTGCCCGGAAATCGACCCCGTAAATGTTGTTTGCATTCCACCAGTCCCAGGCAACCTTACCCGGTTTGATCCAGGATGTGTTTTCTATTTCTGACTCGCCGGCCAAAGCAAAGATGATGTTGCTTTCCACGATATCACCCGGATTATCTGAGAGGATGAAGGCTCTCCAGGGGAAATCACGAAATCCCCTTGTGTGTGCGATATAATCCGCTTCCGAGGTGATGGTTTCAGCATGAGGTCGCTGAGTGGGCTCCGTTTCCAGCACTACCGGAGGGAAAAGAGCCTTTAAAGCAACCCCTTCCGTTTTTTCCAGGAACATTTGCGGATAGTCTTTGACATCGCTGTCGCAAATGGCGATAAACATATCATCAGGTGTTTCCAGGAGGACGGGAAGGGAACAGAAGGCGCCGTTATCAAGGGAAGAGAGAAGAGTGTCGAGGTACATTCGCTCAAAATGGCTGTAAAACTTATCTTCCTGAGGAAACCAAACCCGCGTGTTTTCAGGAAATTCAAAAATACCGGTCTCACTTTGCACCGTAACGGTCTGGTTGGTCTCCCCTATTATCCTGTATGCAACCCCATCGTTGTATGCCCTGAACTCTAATTTAAAGGGCTGTCGGAAGATCAACACCAGACTATTGTATTGATTATGTACAACTTTTGATTTTACAGGGACAACAGGGTATATCTCTTCATTTACCTCATAGAATTTCTTTGCCCGGACTTTGGGTTCTGTTCCGAAATCAAAGCTGTTTTGCAGTTCCAAACCTATGATGGCGGATTCGATGACGGACTTGCCGGAGTAATGAACCGTAAAGCTTATTCCATCCCCGACGTTAATGTTAACCCTGATCTTATCATCCGGAGAGGAGAGGTTGTATGATTTGGCAAAGGAATTGCCTGACATCACAGTAATAAGTAATGCCAGGAGAATGGTTTTTTTCATGCTGGTTGGATTGAGATGGCTAAAGTTAGCAAATTTATAGAGTACTTAGTAATATTTACTATTCCTTTCCATGCAAACGTCAGAAAGTTAACGGTTTGATTCGTTCAGGGAAAGGTATTCAACCGGTTTCAACAGCTTTATTCAGGGAGATGCAATACCTTCCTGGAAATAAGAAATCCGTTTGATTGCAGGCCAATGAAATATACACCTTTATGAAAATCGCGCGGTACTGTCCAGGTAAATACCTGTTTGCCCGGTTGAGAAATCCGCCCGGAAAAGATCATATCAGCCTTTTTTCCCTGGAGGTCATAAACATAAAGACATATCTCGCTTTCAGAGAAAATATTGAAAGAAACAGATGTTTGCGAAGTAAATGGATTGGGATAAACCTGCAGGTCACTGACTTGAATGATCTTGTTTTTAATGCCTGTTATCAGGCTATCAGCGATTCCGATGATCACATTATGAGTATCCAGGCTTGTTATGATCTGCAATGCATCGTAAATCACCTCACCAAACAGGTATTCTGCAGGGATGGTTATATCGACATGCAGTGCCAATGTATCATTTATATTCAGAAAATATGGATCAGGTGCAGGTTCACTGATCATCCAGAAATCACCTTCCTGGGTAAAGGATTTGATCATGGCATTGACGGTTGAAGGGTTACAGACCAGGATATCCTGTCCTTCGTTTACCTGTTGAATATTAGTAAACAACAGAGTATCGGGGAGAGCAGAGGTATGGTCCAGGGAGTCATCGGCGAGGTAAAATGCACCTATAGCTGTCTTCCAGGAATAAGGACCGTTGGTTGGAATGTATTCGTTGGTATACCAGAACGTTTTGTCGTCAACAGGATCGATGCTCATCAGGGAATAGTCGCCCCAACGGAATCCTGAATTGGTTTGCACACCGTTTCCATTCTGTATGACAAACTCAGGTACGGTCATAAGTCCCGGTGGATCATTAATCCGCCTGCCGGTTGCCCTGATTCCGGGAAAGACTGTAGTTCCTGAGACATTGTAACCGAGCCCCAGATTACCCTGGCAGTCGATGGAGATGCTACCCATCCAGCGGTGGGTTGTATCGGGGGCATAAGTACCTTGCTGGAAAATAGTCCATCCCTTACCTTCATTTCGCAACTCATACCATCTCACTCCGGCGTGGTCCATGCCGTCTGCATCTACGGTATGGTTGGTGACGAGAGCATGGTATCCGTTCACAAAGCGGTAATTCAGGCGGTTCATCAGCCGGTTGCAAAGGGAATGCAGTTTGTAATGGGTTCCGGGCTGGTTGATGAAGCTAAAGTTATCGACATTGGCATCGAAAGGTTCGGTTTGAAGATCCGTAATATGAGTGAAAGAAGATGCAAAAGGACTGTTCCAATCGATGGTACACTCCCACAAGCTGAGCAGATCATAATCAAATCCCCATACGTCATCTTTGAAGTACATAAAATAATTCGGCAAAGCAGAATCGGGAGGAAGGCCTTCGAGATCGGAAGGAAGGAAAGAAAAAGGATCTTCCAGGAACCCGCCACTCGTGGGTGTTGTCTGAAAGCGCAACATACCTGCATCAGGGTCTCCCTCAAGCATTTTTTCCCGGTCGAA
The DNA here is from genome assembly GCA_018831055.1 of Bacteroidota bacterium. NCBI lineage: Bacteria > Pseudomonadati > Bacteroidota > Bacteroidota bacterium. The sequence goes on along the minus strand of JAHJRE010000111.1, from coordinate 5,948 downwards.
AGCAAATGCAGCCGCACCCACCCAAATGTTGTTGTTCAGATCAAACATATTGGCCGACATGTAATATGCATCGGGCCACAATCCAAATTTGGGATAGTCGGGCAATGATTCCAACTCGTAAGCATAAGCATACCAGGGCCCGCCAGGATCAGAAGTTTCCGAAACAGCTATTAATTCATAGTATGTTGTGACCTCGTTGTTTGATCCCATGACACTGGTCAGCCACCGGTTGGCGATATGATCATAAATGGTGATGGGATCCCCGAAGGTCCTGGTTATTAATGGAAAACTTTGCCAGAGCATCATGTTTTGAAAGGGCCCATGAACACTATTTCCTGATTTATCGAAAACCATAAATGACACATTCACCGACTGGAAGAAAAACTCAGACCCAATATCTCCCTGAGTATCGGGAGGGATGGTGGTATTCACATTACCGATCCCCTCGAAGACGTTTAAAAGCTTAGCCGGATGGCTGTTTCCCCAATAACCCTGCTTTACGGGATCGGTAAGGTAAGGCCTGGTATTCTCAACCCGGGGCATTTCAACCTCCATGATGTTATCTATTTCCTTTGCATATAACCAGACGGTATTTGCTGGCGAAAACTCTGAAAGAGGTGGGGTTTTACTGAAGAAAGCAGGTTTAATCAAAGTAGGTTTTAATGCTTCCTGGGAGATAATGCTTTTGCTGCTGAAAATGACCAGAAGCGAAAAGAAAAAGATTGATTTGTTCATGGCTGTGGATTTGATGAGGAAATACATAATTAATTTCCAGGAAAGCCAGACAAATATAGGAAAAAACCAAATGAAAAATCCCCGGTAAAACCGGGGATCAACACTCATTAATAATTCTGCTTACAAAGGTAGAGTGGTTTCACAAGGAAACCACCCAGGGGTTATATTGAATGACCAGTCAAAGATCCTCTAATACATTTTATTGATCATTTGCGACCAGGTATCCCTGTTTTTGACAATAAACCGCAGCTCTTTGCCTTCTTTTGTCATGAATATCAGGCCGTTATTAGAGAAAAAACCGGTCTTGAAGTACAGGAGCTCTTTAATTTCATCCGGGAGTATTTCCAGGTTGTAATTATGATCATCGTTTTCGATCGGTTTGAAATAGATCCTTTGGTTGGTCAGGATCAGTTTTCCTTTTATTTCACCGTTGAGGGCGTGAAATTTCACATCTCCTGCTTTGGTGACCATTTCGTTAGCTTTAAGATCTACTACCATGTTGCAAAGGGTTGTTTACGCTTAATAATTATTCACTAATTATGCCAAACCGCTTATTGGCTTGATTATTAATCAAATAATAAACCGGAATGTCGTAATTATAAGACGAAATAATGTTCGAAACGTTACAGTAGTGTTCGGAAATAGACGGTTGATAGACTCACATAACACCAATCAATCTAACATCAAAAAAGCTTGCTACATGTCCGTGTGCTTTCAGGCTAAGTCCGGTGGAGAGAAACCTCCATATCTTCAGGCGAAATCCGTAACGCTGGTACAAGAGGCTGGTATGCCGGTCGGGGCTGTATAAATAAATACCCATATTAAAAAAGAAAGTGATGTCTCCCGCGGAAAATTCATAAGCTCCGAAACCAGAAAGACGATTAACGGCTTTTTCCGTGATGGATGTATAGATCCTGCTCATGGCCAGTTCAGAATCGTCGTAAATGTATTCCAGTCCGCCGGCAAATGCCGAGGCCGGGCTGATCCTGCGACCTCCCTGTATGGAAAGACCTTTAACGAAATAAAGTTCTTCATCTTCCTGTATGCCTTTAAAACCCAGGAAAACACTGACATTTCCCTGCCAGGAAGGCTGGAATGCCGATCGTGTCTGTTTCCTTGCAGGTTCGGGGAATACGGCTTTCCTGAAATAATATTCGGCGCCCAGACTGACGGTTGGATAGTTTAGGCCTTTGTTCGGAAGTTTTACACCTCCATTGGAGATATGGTTATAATTGATACCCAGGCTCAGTGTCCATTGCTCATTGATCCTGAATCCCGCATTGAAATTCAGTAATACAGCAAAAGCAAAGTGGGTACTGTAAGCCAGGTTCAGGGGATTGTTCACAGAATCGTAGGGCATGTTCTGGTAATTAAGGCCCAATCCGGCCCTGGCTGAAAAACGTAAACGGTCGCGCGCCTTGAAAAACGGCTCGGCAAAAGCCATAAGGGTGAGGCCTTGTCCCAGGATATCCGGATTCCGATAATCCCAGTAATAGAATGATAAGCCTAACCTGGGATAACAGTTACAGTAATCCCTTGCCTTCTCTCCAATGAAATGCCATCCTGCATCTAATTGGTAACCAACGGGGTTCGATTGGGTTTCTTCAGGAAGAGCCTTGGAATGGCGGATAACAAAGCCATAATTGTACCTGGCGCCCAGACTGAAAAATGCAGAGGGCCTTTCCTCAGAGGCTTGTGAAAAGACATCCAGGAAGATGAATAGCAGGCAAAGCGTAATAAGGCTTTTTATCATCCGCATTAAGGTTATTGAAAAGGTTTTGACAAAGATAAGTAAAGTGTCTGCTATGATGAAAGGTCTTATCTTTGAATAAAATACCTGACTATGAATCATCATAAATATCCCCTACTTTACCAAATTAATACCAGGGTTCTTTTAACCCGGTTGTCTCAGGAAACAGGTCGCAAGACCACATTGGATGATATTCCGGATGCTTTCCTGGATGAGATGGAAGCCAAAGGTTTTGACTGGATCTACATGCTGAGTGTTTGGTGCACAGGGGAAACAGGCAGGAATGTCTCCCAGCACCATAAGGCATGGAGGCAGGATTATGAGAATACCCTGCCTGATTTGCAGGATGATGATATCGGGGGTTCGGGATTTGCCATTGCGGACTATAGAGTCAATCCGGAACTGGGTGGAGAAGCAGCTTTACAGCGGTTCAGGGCAAAGCTCCATGAAAGGGGTATGCGCCTGATGCTCGATTTCGTACCCAACCATATGGGTCCTGATCATCCCTGGGTGATGGAGCATCCGGAGTATTTTATCACAGGCACCGAAAAGGATCTTCTGGAGCATCCTGAAAATTTTATCCGGGTAAACTCCGGTAAAAAAGAGATGATCTTCGCTTATGGCAGGGATCCATACTTCGACGGCTGGCCGGATACTCTGCAGTTAAATTACGGTCACACAGGATTGCAGGAAGCCATGAAAGAGGAATTGGAGAGGATATCCGGCTGGTGCGACGGACTGCGCTGCGATATGGCCATGCTGGTTTTGCCGGAAGTATTTGAAAGAACCTGGGGCATACAGGCAGCCCCATTCTGGCAGGATGCCATTCAAAAGGTGAGAGTCAAACATCCTGAATTTATCTTTATGGCGGAGGTATACTGGGATATGGAGTGGACCCTGTTGCAGCAGGGATTCGATTATGTTTATGACAAAAGACTTTACGACAGGCTGTTAAAAGACAATGCCGCCCCGGTAAGAGCCCATTTGCTGGCTCCGCTGGATTATCAGAGGGAAATGGCACGTTTCCTGGAAAACCACGATGAGCAAAGGGCTGCAAAAGAGTTTCCTCCCGGAAAGCATGAAGCTGCCGCCATACTAACATATTTGACACCGGGATTGAAATTCTTCCACCAGGGGCAATTTGAAGGGAAAACAAAGCGCATTTCTCCGCACTTGATCCGGGGACCGCGGGAAGAGGAAAATCTGCAGATAAAACAGTTTTATCTTAAGCTTCTGGAGGTTTTGAATGATAAAGCATTTCATGAAGGAAACTGGCGTTTGCTAAACTGTGTTTCCATCTGGGAAGGAAATCATTCCTTTGAGAACTATATTGCTTTTTTGTGGGAGGGACCCGGAAATCAAATCTTCCTGATACCGGTCAATTACTCCCCGTATCAAAGCCAATGTTATGTTAAACTTCCGGAAGATCTTTTCAATGAAGGAACATGGTTCCTGAAAGACCTGTTTTCGGGAGTTGTTTTTGAACGCGATGGACTGGAACTCAGGGAGAGAGGGTTGTACCTTGATGAGGGGGGGTGGAAGTATTATGGGTTTTATGGGAAGAAGAGAGAGGAGAGATGGGAGATGGAAGATGAGAGATGAGAGATGGAAGATGAGAAAATGTGGTAATTTAATATTAGCAAGCCCCGTAGGGGCCCTCACTTCGGTAGCACAATGGTTAAGGAACGTTTTCCGAACCCCGTAGGGGTGGAACTGATTAAGTTGGTTTTAGGAACAGGGAAAATTACCTTGAATTTGTTACCTGAATTCTCGTTGAGAATAGTCTTAAATGAGTACAGGGAATGATTAATACCAAGTTACCTGCTTTATGGTTACAGGCTGTGCAGGTTACAGGCTGCAGGTAGTTTGGGTGTGGGTGAAGAGTGATGAGTTGTCGCTTGCAACCTGTCGCCTGTAACTTTGAGTTCATGTTTCCCGATACTCATTTAATCTTATGTTATAAAGCTTTTTGAATTTTGGAGAACATAACCGAGAAAAATCCGTATATTTGTCGGTTAAGACCTTTAAAATGATCAAAAGAAAGCTTTTCGACATAATTACCGGCAGGCTGTTTTCCGGAAAAACCATTCTCCTGTTAGGCCCCAGGCAGGTAGGCAAAACAACTCTTTTAAGGCAATTACAAAAAATGCATTTAGATAAAACTACCTGGCTTAATGCAGATAATCCGGATGACAGGGAATTGCTGAATAGCATGAATTCTACACGCGCAATAGAATTATTTCCACCCGGAAATATAATAGTTATTGATGAAGCTCAAAGACTCAGTAATTCTGGCTTAACACTAAAAATAATTCATGATAACTGTTCTGATATACAACTGATTGCAACAGGCTCCAGTTCGTTTGAACTGACAGATAAAATAAAAGAATCGCTTACAGGAAGAAAATGGACATTCAGATTGTTTCCTATATCCATAAAGGAACTTGTGGATCATACAAACAAACTGGAAATATTACGGTCACTAAATACAAGACTTATATATGGCTCCTATCCGGATGTTATTAATCAGGCCGGTAAAGAAAAGGAGGTACTTAATGAGCTTGTCTCGGATTACTTATTCAAGGATGTATTCCGATTGAAAGATATCAGGAAACCCGATCTGATTGAGAATCTGGTCAAGGCTCTGGCTTTTCAGGTAGGAAACCAGGTCTCTTATACCGAATTGTCGAATATTTTGGCAGCAGATAAAGAGACCATTGAGCGGTATATTCATATTTTAGAGGAAGCATTTATAATTTTCCGACTTTCTTCCTACTCCAGGAATCTCAGAAATGAGCTTAAAAGATCAAGAAAAATATATTTCATTGATAACGGAATCAGAAATGCAGTGATCAGTCAGTTTAATCCGATTGAACTTAGGAACGATACCGGATCATTATGGGAAAACTTCATGATTTCGGAACGCTTAAAGCACATTGAATACAACAGACTATACAGGAACACTTACTTTTGGCGCACAACCAAACAACAGGAAGTTGACTATCTGGAGGAATTTGATGATAAGTTGTATGCATATGAGTTTAAATACAAACCGAAATCAAACATAAAAGCACCTTTAATGTTTTCGAATGCTTATCCGGAAGCTCATTTTGAAGTTGTTGACAAGGAAAACTTTTTCGATTTTATCCTGTAGATCTCCGATCTGACCGCTGAGTCACTCAGCCACTCGATCCCTAAGTCACTCAGTCACTTGATCCCTAAGTCACTCAGTATCATAGTGACTGAGTGACTGGAAGACGAGTAAAAATAAGAGAAGGAACCATCGAGTCACTCAGTCACTCGATCTCTAAGTCACTCAGTATCATAGTGACTGAGTGACTGGAAGACGAGTAAAAATAAGAGAAGGAACCATCGAGTCACTCAGTCACTTGATCCCTAAGTCACTCAGTATCATAGTGACTGAGTGACTGGAAGACGAGTAAAAATAAGAGAAGGAACCATC